>DUUE01000008.1 GCA_012841735.1 Bacillota bacterium
AGGTTCAAATCCTGCCCCCGCAACCACTGAAAACCGGCACCCTTGACAAAAGGGTGTTTTTTTTGGCAATTTACTGCAGGACAAAAAGATATACATTTTATAATTTTGCTTGCATTTAATGGAAACACGATACATAGTTGACAATCGCTGTATATTAAGGTAAGCTATAACTGTACGGGTGTAACGCTGTTAGGATAGCGTGACGCCCTTCCGTTTTATTTGGGGATATACCATTAAATGGATAATTATCTGGAGGGAGTTTCATGTCAGCAGAACTACGGCAGTCCGAGACCATCTTCACCAGCCTTGTCAGGCAGCTGGCCGAGCTTGAGGCCGGGAAGAGCAAGCTGCTGGAACAGTATTTCCCTGAACCGTCCCAGGAACGTGATGCCTTTGAAGCGCTGCTGGAAAAATATGTCCACCACTTGGAAGGGCTTCTGCAAGACCAGAAAGACCGGGAACGGGTCAACGGTGAGGTGCCTTTTGTCACTATCGGCAGTGCGGTTGAAGTGGTAGATGCAGAAGCGGAGGAAGTGTTTAAATACAGGATTGTCAATCCGGAAAAAGTAAATCCTGTGGCGGGGGATATATCTTATCTGTCACCGGTGGGCAAATCATTACTTTTGAAAAAAGTAGGGGATGAAGTTACTGTCAAAGCGCCCGGCGGTGTCTTTCGCTACCGCATTAAAGCCATTGAGTGGGCCGACGCCGTTTAGCGGCGTTAAATTTTAACAAATTCTTAAAAGGCGCGACCTGTTCTTGTCCGGTGCGCCTCTGACTGCTATAATGAAAAAAAATACATTTTTGAGCCGGCAGCAGACCGGCTCGCTTTATTTTGCTGTCAGAAGCCCGGGTGAGGCAGCGTAATTTTGTTGGCGGAGGAAAGTTGGAAGCAGGAATATCCCGCCGGAGGGAAAAATAAATTTTTTCAGTATGTTCAAAAGGAGGAATATCTATGAAGCACCGGACATTAAAACCGGAAGAGCTGCGCCTGAACTGCGATCCGGCACAATTTGAATTTGAAACAACGGAAACACTTGCACCGCTGGAGGGAATTATCGGCCAGGAAAGAGCAGTGCGTGCCATGGAATTCGGCCTGAAAATCAAAAGGCACGGATATAATATATTCATGACCGGTCAGACCGGAACAGGCAAAAATTCTTATGCCCAGACTCTTGTCAGTGAAATTGCCGCCGGTGAGGAAGTACCCCTCGACTGGTGTTATGTTTATAATTTTGCCGATCCGGGCCATCCCAAGGCTTTGTGCCTTCCCAGCGGCCAGGGATCAGTTTTCGTGAGGGAAATGGAAGAGCTGGTGGAGGCCTTGAAGCTGGAAATCCCCAAGGCTTTTGATGCGGATGACTATGAAAGGCAGAAAGCGGAGATTTTCCGCCGTTTTCAGGAAAAACGGGCACAACTGCTGGAACAAGTGGCCCAGATGGCGGAAGAACAGGGGTTTATCCTGAAACGGGCCAGCACCGGTTTTGTCAGTGTTCCGCTGGTGGACGGCAGGGAAATCAATAATGAAGAATATGAGAATCTGCCGGAAGACGTTAAGGAAAAGCTGGACCGCAAATCCAGTGAGTTGCAGCTCTCCGCCCTGAAGATAATGCGTCAGGTCCAGGCGGCGGAGAAAGAAATGAAAGAACGGATAAAGGAACTGGAAAACAGGATCGGTCTTTTTGCTGTAGGTTATCTGATTGATGAACTCATGGAACGTTATGCCGGGTATCCTGATGTGGCTGACTACCTGAGGGCAGTCAGCAAAGATGTGTTGGAGAACCTGGATGATTTCCGGACGGGACAGGCGGAGGAAATGCCTTTCCCCTGGCTGAAGCGCAGGGAGGATCCCGGTTATAAATATCGTGTCAACCTGGTGGTGGACAACAAGGACACCCGCGGGGCACCTGTCATCATTGAGAATAACCCGACTTATTACAATCTGATCGGGCGGGTGGAATATGAAAACAAACTGGGCATGGTTACTACCGACTACACCATGATCAAAGCCGGTTCCCTGCTGAAAGCCAACGGTGGCTACCTGATCCTGCAGGCCCGTGATGTGCTGGCCAATCCGGGCGCCTGGGACGGGCTGAAGCGTGTCCTGAAAACCAGGGAAGTAGTGATGGAGAACCTGGGGGAACAGTCCGGGTTGCTGGCCATGTCCACCCTGCGGCCGCAGGCCATTCCCATCAACGTGAAAGTTATTCTGGTTGGCAGTCCTGAACTGTATCAGCTGTTATATGATCTGGATGAGGACTTCAGCAAACTCTTTAAAATAAAAGCCGATTTTGATACTGAAATGGATGCCGGCCGGGAAAAAATGAGCCAGATGGCCAGCTTTATCGCTTCACACGCGGAAAAAGAAGGAGTGCGTCATTTTGACCGCACCGGTGTGGCACGTCTGGTGGAGTACAGTGCCCGCCTGGCCGACCATCAACAGAAATTAAGTACACGTTTTAATGAAATTGTGGAAATAATTTATGAGGCGGATGCATGGGCGGCGCTGGAAGGCCGCAGGCTGATCAGCGGCAGCCATGTACAGAAAGCCGTGGCGGAAAAAATTTACCGTTCCGATAAATATGAAGAAAAAATGCTGGAACAGCTGTCGGACGGCACACATCTGCTTGATCTTGACGGGGCCAAAGTGGGCCAGATAAACGGCCTTTCCGTTTTAAACAGCGGGGATTACATTTTCGGCAGGCCGTCACGCATTACTGCCGTTACCTACCTGGGCAGGGAAGGCATTATTAATATTGAACGTGAAACAAAAATGAGCGGACGTATCCATGATAAAGGACTGCTGACGCTCTCCGGCTACCTGGCGGCCAGATTTGCCCAGAAATTCCCCTTGTCGCTGTCGGCCAGCATTACTTTTGAGCAGCTATATTCCGGGATAGACGGTGACAGCGCCTCCAGCGCGGAACTGTACGCCATCCTTTCCAGTCTTTCCGGGTTGCCCCTGCGGCAGGATATAGCGGTCACCGGTTCAGTCAACCAGTTTGGTGAAATCCAGCCCATCGGCGGCGTTACATACAAGGTGGAGGGTTTTTACAAAGCCTGTAAACTGCGGGGGCTGACCGGCAAACAGGGTGTTATGATCCCGGTGCAAAACATTAAACACCTGAACCTGAACGATGAAGTGGTGGAAGCTGTTAAAGCCGGTCAATTCCATCTTTACCCGGTGGCCACGGTGGAAGAAGGCATCGAAATCCTGACGGGGGTAAGTGCCGGGGAGGCCGACGCTGAAGGCATCTATCCCCCGGATACCGTGTTCGGCCGTGTTGCCGCCAGACTGGCAACATACAATAAACTGCTGCAGCAGGCCAAAGGGGACGAAGAAGAACAGACGGAATAAGCTCCATCTCTTGAAGCATGTACTTGAGTTTGCAGGTACAATCAGTTACAATAAGGGCGGAAAAAAATGCAAAGGCGTCTGAGGGAAGGTTGCCGGGACGTGAAAGCACTGACTGTTGAGACTTACCTGCAAAACAGCAAAGATTACTGTCTGATTGATGTCCGTTCACCGGGGGAGTACGGTGAAGCTCATATCCCCGGAGCGGTTAATGTCCCCCTTTTTACTGATGCAGAAAGGGTACAGGTAGGTATTGCCTATAAACAAGAAGGGACCGACCGGGCAAAACAGGTCGGTCTCCGGTTTGTTGCTGCACGCCTGCCGCAGATGGTGGAACAAATTCTGGCCGCGGCCGGGGAGAAAAAAATAGTCTTTTACTGCTGGCGGGGCGGCATGCGCAGCCGCAGTATGAGTTACCTGCTGGCAGCGCTGAACTATCCCGTTTATCAGTTAACGGGCGGGTATAAAGCTTTCCGCCGCCATATTAACCGTTTTCACGAAACATATAACATTAAAGTTCCTGTCTTTGTGCTGAACGGCCTGACGGGAGTGGGAAAAACGCAAATGCTGGCACTGCTTGCCGGGCGGGGGATCCCGGTCCTGGACCTGGAGAGCATGGCCAATCACCGCGGTTCCGCATTCGGTTCCGTGGGACTGGGAGCACCGCGCAGCCAGAAGGATTTTGATGCGCTGCTGGCAGTGGCGCTCATGGAAAGAAAAGACGCTCACTGCCTGGTTGTGGAGGGCGAAGGCAAAAGAATCGGACCGGTGCACCTGCCGGAGTACTTGTTTGCGGCCATGGAAAAAGGACCTCATATCCTGCTGGTGGCGGATCTAAACGTCCGGGTGGAACGGATTGTATCGGAATACCGCGGGCACGGCGATACGGCTGCAGAACTGGCAACGGCCATTTACGGTCTGCAAAAAAAACTGGGGAAGGCAAAGTGCGATGCCTTGGCGGACAAAATCCAGCGCCGGCTGTATGCAGAAGTCGTACTGGAGTTGTGCCGCGGGTATTATGACCTGTATTACCGTGACTCGCGCCGGGCAAGAGAAGATTACCTGGCCATTGTGAACGTGAATGACCTGGAGCGGGGAGCGGATGAAGTGGCGGCAGTCATTACGGCTTACCTGGACGGCAGGAATGCGTGCGGGGGGGAGCACACCACATGCATGTAGTCCTGGTAGAACCGGAAATACCGCCCAACACGGGAAATATTTCGCGGACCTGCGCCGCTACCGGCACCACACTCCACCTGGTGGAACCGCTCGGTTTTTCATTGTCAGAGCGGCACCTCAGGCGCGCAGGCCTGGATTACTGGGAGCACTTGCAGCTTGTACTGCATCCGGACCTTATGGCATTCCTTGCGCAGGTGGAGGGGAAGCGGCTGTGGCTTTTGACCACAAAGGGAACACGTTTCTATACCGACGTTAAGTATGAGCCCGATGACTGCCTGCTTTTTGGCCGGGAAACGGCCGGCCTGCCCGACTGGCTGCTTGCCAGATACCCCGACCGTTGCCTGCGCATTCCCATGGGACCCGGGATACGTTCCCTGAATCTTTCCAACGCCGTGGCCATTGTGCTGTATGAAGCGCTGCGCCAGCAGGGCTTTGCCGGGCTGGGTTAAAGGCGGCAACGGCATACCCTTGACTTTTGCACCGGCAGGATGTATGCTGGTGGAGAAAGACCCCCCTATAGGGGGAGGGGGTAGGTAGAGGATGCAGGGCAAAAAAAAAGAAGAAACGCTGCGCCGCCTGAGGACGTCTGTGGGCCACCTGAAGGCTGTGGAGCAGATGGTGACTGAAGACAGGTATTGTGCAGATATCCTGCTGCAACTGTCGGCAGTGATAGCTTCCCTGAAAAAGACGAGCAATATTATTCTGGAAAATCATCTGGAAACCTGCCTGCGGGCGGCAATGCGCCGCGGCGAGGATGAAGAAGTAATCAGGGAACTGAAAAGCTTCCTCAATTTTAAAATCTGAAAACGGGAGGCGGCATAATGGCCGAAAAAAGAATTCTGAAAGTGGACGGAATGTCATGTAATCATTGCAAAATGCGGGTGGAAAAAGCTTTAAAATCCCTGGACGGCGTACATGAGGCCGTCGTGGACCTGGCGCAGGGAACGGCAGAAGTGGAATATGATGCCGCCAAAGTCAGCCTGGGAGCACTGATCACGGCCGTCGCAGATGCCGGCTACACGGCCCAATAGCAAGACAAAACGACGGCCGTCAGGGCCGGGGAGCAACAGGGACAGGGCAAGAAAAAACAGCGGAAGGCGTGTTTAATTTCCGCTGTTTTTGTTTTCACCGCTGCAACTGTTTCTTCAGGCGGCCGGTGATGAGCACAAGCAGGATGCCGCCGGCCAAAAGACCGGCGGAGAGCCGGAACTGAAAAGCCCCGCTGCCCAACAGGCTGAAAGGATAAGGCCCCGAGCTGAGCCAGGTATAGCGTTCGGCGCTGCCATGGATAAACCAGTAAAGCAGGGCGGGACAAACAATGAGAAAGACACCCAGACCGGTGAGCAAATCCAACAGCAGGCGGTCGAGAGACAATTCTTCTACCCGGCGAAATTTTGCTGTAAAGGTCCGGTAACCATCGGCAAGAGCCCGGGACGGGCGGGCCATGCTGGGGAGGCTGCAGTCTTCTCCGTGGCAGTAGCGATGAGCTATCACTTTCAGGGTGGCGGCCACAGGGATGGCCAGCAGGATGCCGAGAAAGCCAAATAATTTCCCGCCGGCCAGCAGGCTGACGATGACTGTAAACGGCATCAGGTCAACCGCTTTGCCCAGCAGCAGGGGAGTCAGCAGGAAAGCTTCGATGCCTTGGATCAGCACATAAATGGCCACTATTAAAAGCGGGTGCGGCGTGCCGGGCGTCAGTGCCAGCAGTACTGCAGGCAGACCGGCCAGATAGGGTCCCACATAAACAATAATATTAAGCAGGCCGGCCAGAATGCCGAGCATGAGGGAAAAAGGCATGCCGACAAGTTCCAGGGCAACAAAAGTAAGAACTCCCACCAGCAGGCAACGCAGAACATTGCCCCTCAGATAAGCGCCCACTTTCTTGTCAATTACGCCTAAAATCACGGCCGCTTCCTGCCGCAGCTCCGCCGGGAAAAAGTTGACAATGCCCTGTTTTACTTTACGCAGGTCGCGCAGCAGGTAAAAGACGAGAAACAGGACAATTACTGTTTCAGAAAGCCGGGAAAAAATATTGCGCGTAAATAATGTCAGGGTAATGACGGCTGTCTGAAGATTGCGGGGCAATTCTTCCGACAGCTTGCGCAAGGACTGAACGATGGTTTCGCTTTCAAGCAGCTTGTTGGCATGTTCCAGGAGTTGCAGCCATAAATAATTGTAATCAGTGGTAAGGTAAGTGGCCAGAGCCCGCATTTCCACAATCAGGCTGGGGATCAAAGAAGAGAAAAAAAGGAAAACGGCCCAGATGAGCAGGGCAAAAACAATGAGAACGGAAATGGTATTGGGAATTCCCATCCTGTTCAGGAACCCTGTCAGAGGCGCCAGCGTATAAACAATGAGAACAGAGACGGCCAAAAGCCCGATTACCCAGGTTATATTTTTCAGAAAAAAGAAAAAAACTATCATGCCGGCAATCAGAAAAATTATGCGCAGAGCCAGGCGCCAGTATATTTCCAGCAAGGTTTCTTTTTCCATTATTTTCACCCCCGTTTCAGTTACATTATAATGGTTTGGGCGGCAGGAAACAATCGGGTGCTAAAAGTGAAACTTGCTGCGTATAGTAAAACAGGGGGTGGGGGGATGGTAGTGTTCAAGCTTTTATGCACTTCCCTGCTGCTTGCCTGCGGCATGCTTTTACTGCCGCCGGTCAACGGTGACGGACCGGGGAGCATGGCTGCCCGCATCTGGCTCGGCTTTGGCCTGCTCGTCTTTTACAGCCACTGGCTGCAGGACGGCATGAACCGGGGAGAGAAAAAAAGACAACAACCGGCCTTTAAGGCTCATCCTCAACATGGGCAGGTTCAGGGACATAATGCAGAACGAAGAGTGTATGCGGGGCAATAATCATTGTTTGCAGCCTGAGACGGTAATGTTTATTTCCCACTTTGAGCAGGCGTTTGTCCAAAAGGTGCAACACCAACCGGTGCTGCACCTTTTCCACTTCTGTGCCGATCAGGTCCCGTGTCAGTTCAATGACGGCTTCTTTTATTTCCAGTTCCACCAGCGGTTCATGTTCGCTGACGGCAAAAACGACTTCAATTTCATTAACTGTGGGGGCATGCCCCCGGCCCTGGGCTTCCAGCTTTTTCAGCCTTTCAGTTGTTTCATAGAGCCTGACGCGCAGTTCTTCCCGTGCCAGATACAGTTCATCGAGACGGTGG
Source organism: Bacillota bacterium (assembly GCA_012841735.1). GTDB lineage: Bacteria > Bacillota > Dethiobacteria > Dethiobacterales > Dethiobacteraceae > DUUE01. Next base: position 7,717 of record DUUE01000008.1, read on the forward strand.
CCGGTAAAAAGGTTCATGGCGGCCGCACCCAGGATGACACCTGTAAACAATGCTGCCACTGTTCTTTTCACCTGACTTTCCCGCCCGCAAGATGTATAATTAAAAGGTAGCCGCTGTGCGCACCGAGAAAAGCGGCCAGGATTAAAAGCAACTGTTTGGCCAGGGTGTTGATTTGCAGGCCGAGAAAACCTGCCTCCAGGGCACGCAGGGTATCAAAGGTGCCGCCCAGTGCGGTGACCAACGCCCAGATTTTCAGTTTGCCTGCCAGTTCCAGCATGCTGTAGCCGGGTGCCCGGCCTGTGAGAACAGCGCCCAGGGAACCTATGAGCGTTCCCCCCAGGATAACGCCGAAGGAAATAAATGCATTCAGGGTAAGCGTCTCCAAAAGTTTTGCCATGGCTGAACCTCCCACTATCATGTTTATGAAGAAAAGTCTTTTGTAGACATGGGGAAAGAAAAGGAAAAAGAGTGACAAAAAAAGAATTTATGGGGAGAATGACAGCGAGGTGAAAATATGGACAAGCGTCAGTTCGTCCACCTGCACACCCATACCGAATATTCACTCCTGGACGGTGCCGGAAGGGTAAAGGACACGGTAACCCGCGCCGCAGAACTGGGCATGCCCGCCATTGCCATCACCGACCACGGCACAATGTATGGAGTGATTGATTTTTATAAAGCGGCAAAAATTGCCGGGATCAAAGCGATAATCGGCTGTGAAGTTTATGTGGCTTACCGGTCACGCTTTGACCGTGATCCCCGCCGTGATCAAAAACAGCACCACCTGGTGCTTTTGGCCAGGGACAGGGAAGGATACAGAAACCTGATGGAACTTGTCAGCCGCGGTTTCAGCGAAGGTTTTTATTATAAACCCCGGGTTGACCATGAGCTTTTGGCACGCTACAGCCGCGGTCTCATCGCCCTGTCCGCCTGTATTGCCGGGGAAATCCCCCAGGCCCTGCTGGAGGGACGGGAGGAAGATGCCCGCAGGCTGCTAAGTTTTTACCGTGAAACTTTCGGCAGTGAAAACTTTTTTCTTGAACTGCAGGACCACGGACTGGAGGAGCAGAAAGCAGTCAACCCGGAATTGATCCGCCTGGCCCGTGAAACCGGCACGCCCCTGGTTGTGACCAACGACCTGCACTATATCCGCAGGGAAGATGCTTACCCGCATGATATTTTGCTTTGCATCCAAACGGGAAAAACTGTGGAAGAAGAAAACCGCATGCGTTTTCCCACCGCTGAATTTTACCTGAAACCGGCGGAAGAGATGGCGCTTCTTTTCCCCGGGCTGCCGGAGGCGCTGGACAATACGCTGGAGATCGCCGACAGGTGTGAAGTGGAATTTGAATTCGGCAAAACATACCTGCCTGTTTACGAAGTCCCTGCTTCCTATCATGATGACTATGAATACCTGCGCGAGCTGTGCTTTGAGGGGGCTGAAAAAATCTACGGCACCCCTTTGCCGGAGCATGTAAAGGAAAGGCTTGATTATGAACTGAAAGTCATCAGGCAGATGGGCTTTTGTTCTTACTTTCTGATCGTCTGGGATTTCGTGCATTACGCCCATAATAACAATATTTTGGTGGGGCCCGGCCGGGGATCGGCTGCAGGCAGTATTGTGGCCTACAGCCTGGGCATTACCAATATTGACCCGTTAAAATACAACCTGCTGTTTGAACGTTTTCTCAACCCGGAACGCGTATCCATGCCGGATATCGATATCGACTTCTGTTATGAAAGACGGGAAGAAGTCATTCAATATGTCACGGAAAAATACGGCGCCGATTGTGTGGCCCAGATCATAACCTTCGGTACCATGGGTGCCAGGGCTGTAGTCCGGGATGTGGGCCGTGTCCTGCATATGCCTTACGCCGAAGTTGATAAAATTGCCAAACTAATACCTGCGGAATTAAACATAACGATTAAAGAAGCGCTGGAAAAAGCACCGGATTTAAAAGAACTTTATGACAAGGACCAAAAAATCAGACAACTCATAGATTTGAGCATGACCCTGGAAGGGCTGCCCCGTCATGCCTCTACGCACGCGGCGGGAATTGTTATCTCCGGAAAGCCCCTGGTTGAATTTGTGCCGCTGCAAAAGTCCGGGGACTGGATGGTTACCCAATTCCCCAAAGATACTGTGGAAGAGCTGGGCCTTTTAAAAATGGATTTTCTGGGCTTGCGTACGCTGACCATTATCGGTGAAACGGTGCGGCTGATCAAACAATCCACCGGCCAAGATGTTGATATCTCCCGCCTGCCCCTGGATGACGGCAAAACGTATGAATTGCTGACCCAGGGTGACACCTCGGCAGTCTTTCAGCTTGAATCCGCAGGGATGCGCAACGTCCTGCGCGAATTAAAACCAAACGTTTTTGAGGATGTCATTGCCGTGCTGGCCTTGTACCGGCCGGGCCCCATGGAGCAGATTCCGACCTTTATCAGCAACAAGCATGGTTTAACACCCATTCATTACCTGCACCCGGAGCTGGAACCTATTCTGAAAGAAACTTACGGCATTATGGTTTATCAGGAACAGATCATGCAGGTGGCCTCCAAGATGGCCGGTTTCTCCCTGGGAGAAGCGGACCTGTTGCGCCGCGCCATCGGCAAAAAGAAAATTGAGATTTTAAATGAGCAGCGTGAAGTTTTTGTCAGGGGATGCCTGCAAAAAGGACACAGCAAGGATCTGGCCAACGAATTGTATGATTTGATTGTGAAGTTTGCCTCATACGGCTTTAACAAGTCACATGCCGCCGCCTATGCCCTGGTATCATACCAGACTGCCTATTTAAAAGCCCACTATCCCACTCAGTTTATGGCTGCTCACCTCACGGGCAACATGTTGAGCACGGACAAAATAGCCGGCTATATTGCAGACTGCAAGAAAATGGGCATTACCGTTATGCCGCCCGATGTCAACGTCTGTGAGAAAAACTTTACCGTTGCCGGAGAGGGTACTATCCGCTACGGGCTGGCTGCCGTGAAAAATGTAGGCTTGGGCGCCATAGAATCGATTGTTTCCGCCCGGCGGGAAGGCGGGGACTTTAAAAGCCTGCGGGATTTTTGCGCGCGGGTTGACCTGCGCAGTTGCAATAAAAAAGTGCTGGAGAGCCTGATCAAAAGCGGTGCCTTTGACTTTCTCGGCGCCAACAGGCTGCAGTTGCTCGCCATTTTGGATGAGACTATGTCTGCGGCCCAGACAATGCAGCGTGAAAAACAAAACGGGCAGTTGAGCATGTTTGACCTCGTGGAGGATAAAACGGAAGAGAGTGCCTGGGCCAGGCTCCATGATGAATATCCTGAACTGCCGGAACCGTCGCCCAGGGAACGCCTGGCCATGGAAAAGGAAGCACTCGGCCTTTATCTCAGCGGCCATCCGCTGGAGGAGTATGACGCAGTGCTGAAACTGTTTCCCAGGCTGACTGCGCTGCAGGAACTGGAAGAACTGCCGGATGGAAGTCCGGTGATAGCTGCGGGGATGATAAGCACATGCAAACAGATATTTACCAGGGCGGGCAAACCCATGGCCTTTATTACCCTGGAAGATTTAACTGCCGAAGTGGAAGTTGTTGTTTTCACCTCGGTATTTGAAAAGGCAAAGGCGGCACTGGTAACCGACAGTGTGGTCCTTGTCCACGGACGTATCAGCCATAAAGATGAAGAAAGCAAAATTCTTGCCGAGAAAATAGTGCTTCTGCCGCAAAAAGTACGCCAGGTCCAGATTCGCCTGGGCGGCGAGGAAGGACTGAATAAATTACTGGCTTTGAAAGAATTGCTGAAGGATGCCTGTGGGACCATTCCCGTTTATCTGACATTTCCGGAGGCGGGCAAACAGGTATTGCTTGCGGAAACATACTGGCTGTGCGATGAAGAAGGGCAGTTGCAGGAAATCAGGCGTCTTTTCGGTGAAGACGCAGTTACTGTCAAACAGGCGGGATAACGGCCGGCAGGCCGGGGCAAATTATGTGAGAACAGCGAAACTGTGCTGGGAAAGGGCTGAGCTATGAGAAGAATCGGCGTCTTGACATCCGGTGGCGATGCGCCCGGCATGAATGCGGCCATTCGTGCCGTTGTACGCAAAGCCATTTACCACGGACTGGAGATTATTGGAATTAAACGCGGTTACCACGGCCTCATTTTTGGTGAATATGAAAAAATGTATCTGGGGTCGGTGGCTGATATTATTCACCGTGGCGGGACCATTTTACGCACAGCCCGCTCCCCTGAATTTCTTGAACCGGAGGGCAGGCAACGGGCTTTGCAGGTTATCCGGGAGAGCGGCATAGAAGGGCTGATAGTAATTGGCGGGGACGGATCCTTCCGTGGCGCCGTGGAACTGGAGAAACTGGGCGTGGCTGTAGTCGGGGTACCGGGAACAATTGACAATGATATTGCCTGCACGGACTATACCATTGGCTTTGATACGGCTGTCAACAATGTGACAGATGCCATCAATAAGGTCAGGGATACGGCCACTTCGCATGAACGGGTTTATGTGATTGAAGTCATGGGACGTACATCCGGCTACATTGCCCTGCAGGCAGGCCTGGCCGGCGGCGCTGAATCAATCCTTTTGCCCGAAATACCCTATGATCTGCAGGAAGTAATGGAAAGAATGCGCCGCGGAGTAAAAAGGGGCAAGCTGCACAGTATTATTCTGGTGGCTGAAGGGGCCGCCAGCGCCATCGAGATTGCCGGGGAAATTAAAACCCACACGCACATGGACGTCCGGGTTACCATTCTGGGACATCTGCAGCGCGGCGGCACGCCCACCGCTTTTGACCGCATGCTGGCCAGCCGTCTCGGCGCCGCTGCGGTGGACATGCTGCGCAGCGGCAATCATGGCTGCATGCTGGGAATGGTGGGAGGAGAAATTAAAAGCACAGCGATCGAAAAGGCGCTGGCGATGAAAAAATATTTCCCGGAAGAACTTTACCAGCTGGCTACCATTTTGGCCATCTAGAGGGCAAGGAGGGACAGGATGCGCAGGACAAAAATTGTCTGTACACTGGGACCGGCTACCAGTTCAGTTGCCGTGATAAAGAAACTGCTGCGGGCCGGGATGAATGTGGCGCGCCTTAATTTATCCCACGGCAGCCACCGGGAGCACGCTGCCACCATAGACGCCGCCCGCCGGGCGGCGCAGGAGGAAAAGAAAAACCTGGCGCTGCTTTTGGATACACGCGGTCCGGAGATACGTATTGGCACTTTTGCCGGACAGAAAGCAGTACTGCGTGAAGGCAGCCGTTTCACCCTGACGACGGAAGAGATTGCCGGCACTGCGGAGAGGGTCAGCGTCAATTACCGCGGCCTGCCACGGGATGTGGCACCGGGGATGCAGATTCTGCTGGATGACGGGCTAATTGTACTGGAAGTCCTGGAAGTGACAGGGACGGAAATACACTGTCTTGTTGTCACGGGCGGCGAACTTACGGACAGGAAAGGAGTAAATGTGCCTGCCGCCAGGCTGAATTTGCCCGCCGTAACGTCCAAAGACAGGGAAGACATTATTTTTGCCGTGAAAAATGACCTGGATTATATTGCTGCGTCCTTTACCCGCAAGGCGGAGGACATTTTGGCTGTCCGTGCCATCCTGGAGGAATACCGTTCCGATATCCACATTATTGCCAAGATTGAAAACCGGGAAGGGATGGAAAACCTGGACAGTGTTTTGGCGGTTGCGGACGGGGTGATGGTGGCCCGCGGTGATTTGGGGGTGGAGGTGCCTGCGGAAGACGTGCCGCTGTTGCAAAAGCAAATGATCAGAAAGTGCAACGAGGCGGGCAAACCGGTGATCACCGCCACGCAGATGCTCGAATCCATGATCAGAAATCCCCGCCCCACCAGGGCGGAGGCCAGTGATGTGGCCAATGCCATTTTTGACGGCACAGATGCGGTAATGCTTTCCGGCGAAACGGCCGTGGGAAAATATCCGGTGGAAGCGGTGCGCACCATGGCACGCATTGCGGAAAGAACGGAAACCGCCCTGGAATATGAAAAAATGCTGGAGATTTTTAATCCTCCCGAGGAACGCAGCGTGACTGATGCCATTGCATACGCCACCTGCCATGTGGCGCAGGAATTGAATGCGGCTGCGGTCATAACGGCCACCCAGTCCGGTTTTACCGCCCGTATTATCTCAAAATACAAGCCGAAAGCACGCATTATTGCCGTTACCCCGCGACAGAACGTTGCCCGCCGGCTTGCCCTGTCCTGGGGTGTATACCCGCTCCTTTCCCGGCCCACCGCCACCACGGACGAAATGTTTGCCGCGGCAGTTGAGTCCGCGCTGGCTTCAGGCTATATACAAAACGGCGATTTGGTTGTCATTACAGCCGGCGTGCCTGTGGGCATTAGCGGAACAACAAATGTGCTGCGCGTTCATACTGCCGGTGAAATACTGGTTAAAGGAACAGGCCTGGGGAAAAAAGCAGTCAGCGGCCGGGTGAGAATCGCCCGGACGGCGGCCGAGGCGGCTGCCGTTACTGCAGGAGAGATACTGGTGACTCCGGCAACAGACCGTGATTATGTCCCCTACCTGGAGAAAGCGGCAGGAATCGTGGCGGAAGAAGGAGGTCTGACTTCCCACGCGGCAGTGGTGGCATTGCATCTGGGAATACCTGTGATTGTAGGGGCGGCCGGTGCCGTATCCTTCCTGCGGGAAGGCGAACTGATAACCATGGATACGGTGCGCGGCCTGGTATATCGCGGGAAAGCAACAATTTTGTAGGAGCTGAAAACAAAGTGAAATACGGGGAGACTTTGCTCCGTGTCCGTTATGCGGAGACGGATCAGATGGGCGTTGTTTACCATGCCGCTTATTTCAACTGGATGGAAGTGGGGAGAACTGAATATTTTCGCCAATTGGGCATGCCTTACAGTGAAATAGAAAAAAGTGAGCTGTTCCTGCCTGTGACGAAAGCTTACTGCCATTATAAAGCACCGGCACGTTACGATGACCTGATCCGTATCTCTACCACCATTGCCTCGCTGCAGGATGTCCGCCTGGCTTTTAAATATGAAATTTTCAGGGCAAACAGCAATGAGCTGTTGGCCAGCGGCGAGACGGAACATGCTTTTGTCAATCGCAAAGGGAAACCTGTTGTCCTGAAAAAAAACAACCCCTTTCTCTGGCGGCGGATCCTGGAAGCTACAGGGGAAAAAACGGAGTAAAAGATGCTTGGTAAATTGCTTGTACTGTTTCTATTGCTGCCTTTTCTGGAACTTTATTTATTGCTTGTCCTTGGCAGGCAGATTGGTTCCCTGCCTACACTGGCGCTGGTAGTATGTACCGGTCTTTTCGGGATGTTGCTTGCCCGCATCCAGGGTTTTTTGGTTGTGCGCCGTCTGGTCCTGAAGCTTCAGGCAGGAGAGCTGCCGGGGGACGAAATTTTAAACGGCATTCTTGTCCTCCTTGGAGCGGTTTTTTTGCTTACCCCGGGGTTGGTAACCGACACCGCCGGGTTTCTGCTGTTACTGCCGGGCACACGGGAAATTGCCAGAAAAATAATCCGCAGAAAACTGCAGCAGGCGCTGGAGGAAGGACAGGTATGGATTTTCCGGCGGTAGGTGCAACCGTTTTGACCGTTGGGGCAGGAATTTTACCGGTGGCGGGCGAATAAGCGGATAAGACGGCAAGGAGGGATGGAAATGGCAAAAATTGTCCATACAGGTATTGTTGTCCGCGATCTGGAAACCTCACTGCAATTTTACACAGAAGTATTGGGTTTTGTGCAAACAGGCGGACTTAAGCTGCCGGATGTAGAGCTTGCTTTTCTTGCCGGAGAGAACCAGTCTCTTGAATTGCTGGCCTTTCCCGGTGATACGGCGGAAAAACCGCAGGGTGTCATCAGCCATATTGCCCTGGAAGTAAAAGACTTGGAAAAGGAATTGGAACGGCTGAAAGCACATGGCATTGTCCTTGATCCCGCGGATATCCGTAAGCCCGAAGGAATGAAAATTATTTTCTTCCACGGTCCGAGCGGAGAACAAATTGAACTGGTGGAGTATAAATAAGAAAAAAGCCCTGTTCGCAGGGCTTTTTCTTTGTTTATTTCGGCAGGACAGAAATGGCGGGGGCATAAAGATAACGCCGGATTCTACGCAGAATTCTGGCGACAATGGGTGTGGGGTTGTCGGTAAAGATGTAATAACGCGGCATCTCGGCGCTTTGCCACAGTTCAAAAGCCAGGATGCCGTTGCCGTTTTTCAGGGAAACAACCCAGACTTCGATAGGGCCGTCCAGGGCTCGGTGAATGATATAGCTGGGCTCGCCCAGCGTACTGCGCAGCAGGTAAGCGAAACGGCTGACAGCCGACGGTGAGAAAACATCAGTGAATTCAGGCAGAACGCGTCTGGCAGAATAGATTGTACGCTGCGCCAGTGTTTTTGCCATTTCTCCCCGGGCCAGGGTGACCGGTTGACCTTCCAGTCGCAGCAAGAATCTACCCTCCCCGTACCTCTTTTGTATAGTATATGCAGCGACAGGTTTTTATTATCGTGTGATTCCGACAGATCGGGGCAAAATATCTTCAGAATTCTTGCGGGAGGGTTTGCCTTGAACCTGCACAACATTGAAACTGTACTGACTGCGGTGATCACTTTTTCTTCCCATATCCTGGAGGTTTGCGGGGCACTTATTATCCTGTATGCCGGATTAAAGGCTTTCCTCTGTTTTGTGCAAAGCGGCCGGGACGGGCGGGAGATACGGCTGCTGTTTGCCCGCTTTCTGGTTTTTGGCCTGGAATTTAAACTGGGGGCAGAAATACTGCGTACTGTGGTTGTGCGCACGCTGCAGGAAATTTTGGTACTGGCGGCTATCATTGCCCTGCGTTTCATCC
>DUUE01000152.1 GCA_012841735.1 Bacillota bacterium
ACACTCCGCACGATGCTGGGACATATGAGCTGACGTCCGGCAAGATGTTCAGCCAGAAGGACAGCCCTTCGACAGTCACATCGGATACGGCTGTTTACCTTCGGTTCGGAAGCTATGCGTACAGCCCGGAGCACACTGTGATCCTCCGCTTCTGCGTGCAAGCCGTTTCAGAACCCTGCACGCTGGATATCTGCGGATTGGATCAGGGAGAGCCGGTGATTGTGGACAGCGTGCAAGTGGACGAACCCCATATCTATGAAGTCAACGTGACCAGTTTCCTGCGCGAAGCGGCGGATCAGGGGAGAACAGCCGAAGATGTTGTTTTCCTTATTAAAGGCAGCCCGGGTTTCCCAGGCCTGGCCGCGGTGGACCTTATGCCCGGGCTCAAGGCCGAAGGCCAGGTGTATCTTGATTTGATGCTGGCTCTGAAGCCGTTGCTGAGGGGAAGCATTGCTCATCCTCCGGTTTTGCGGGTGTCACGGTCCAACGTGTACGATTGGAGTATTCTTGACGAAGCCATCCAGGATGTCCAAGAAGCAGGGATGAAAATGGAGCTTCTGTGGTTCGGATCCGACGGCACAAATCTTTCGGCGGACAACCGCATCCCTGCCTATGTCCTGTACAATTACCAGAATACAGTGACGGCCGATGGGCAGTCGGTTGTGCGCAAAACCCCCGCCGCCCAGTGGAAAGGCGGCGAAGTCTACACCTACTATCTGGACAAATGCGATCTGGATCTGCGCGAAAAAGAGAAAAACGTGCTGAAAGACCTGTTCGATCATATCGCCGAGCTTGACAGAAGGCACGGCTGCCCAAGGACAGTCGTGGGCTGCCAAGTAAACAACGAAACCAATGTACCCACTCGCCTGGGGCACAGAGACCGCAGTTACAGCCACTGGGCCACCATTGAGTGGGAAAGGCGCGAGCACAGCGACTGGCTGGACTTTTATCATGCGATCCGGGCGGAATGGCTTAGTGATTTGGCGGCAGGGGTCAAAGAATCCGATTACTCTGTCTGGACCCGAGCCAACAACGCCGAGTTCGTACAATACGGACAGCCGTTCAAAGCCCACGGTTTGGTGGAGAATGAAATCCTGCGGCAGTTCGGAGGGACCAACCTGGATTTCTACGGTTTCGACATGTACCGTTATTCTGAATTGGGGGAGATCGGCCAAGCCCTGCTCGGCATCTACAACCAAGGGGACAACCTGCCCATGATCATGGAGACTGACTGGACAGTGACCGGTTCCCGGCGAGGCGGATCCCAAGCCAAAATCTTGGATTACGGTATCTTGTTCACCTATGCCGCCAACGCCTGCCACAACCTGTATGATCTGATCGGGCCGGACGGCCACAACTTCTATGTCGCCGGCCCCAACTATAGTATCGTTCCCGGCAAGGTTGTCAACAGTGCGGCCATCCAGCGGCTGTCAGGGATGGGTGAGCGGGGGCTGGTGCTGACGAAGCTGGTGCAGGGCACACCGGCCCGTGCTGTGCGGGCGTTCTGTCCGGTTGACGGACAAGTGACGATTGAGACCAAAGTCAGGTTGGCCAACACTTTGCACACCTGGCAGGCGCCAGCGGTTCTCGACACTGAAGGTGATCAAATTCTGGCCTTGTGCTTTGATCAAGGGAAGATCAAGATCACCTCAGGCCGGTGCGAGTGCCTTGCGGGCGAATATGAAGCTGAAACTTGGTATGAGCTGAGGATCATCTTGGATAGCGGGAACCAGGCCTGCAGTTTGGAGATCAACGATCAGCGTGTCCTGGACAACCTGCCGATCCCTCGTCCGTTCGCGGTTGTGGGCGGCGTTGAGTGGTTCGCCGGCAGCGGCACATTGGGGATCATGGATGTGAGCTACCTCCGTGTCATGTGTTCAGCTGCCCAGAGCGGCAGCGAGGCCGTCTTGGATGAGCAATTCGGACAGTTGGACGATGGTGGGCTTGCCTCCTGGCAGCTTGATTTCCGCGGCGAGTACAGCTGGGTGGAGGATGTCCGCAAAACAAACCAGATGCTGCTGAAAATCTGGCATGATTTGGCGACCAAGGCCGCGGACAGCGCCGGAGGGCGGAATCTGGTCTTCTTCAATCAGCACGCCGCAGAGAAGGCCACAGTAGGCAAGCTGGTCAACGGGTATCTGTTTTATTATCAGACAGAGAACAAAGGTGTGGGCATCGCCGTCTGCCGAGGCGATCACGAATACGTCCTGGCCAGCAAGACCGCGTCCCGGTTCATACTGCCCCTGAATTTCCGGGCGGAATCGGCGACGGCAGGCTGCTATGATGAGAACAATCAGTGGGTTGCGGAGAAAGAAAAGAACTACAGATGGAAAAACGGCCGGCAGGTGTTTGATCTTGAACCATATGAAGTGGTGCGGCTGACAACCTAATCCGACGGACGCTGCTCTTGGTCTTTCAGCGCCAGTGTCCGGTACTGGCTTGGACTGATCCCTACCACTTTCTTGAAGCACTTGCTGAAGTAGTACGGATCGGAAAAGCCGACCAGCGAGGCTATGTCCGTTACCAGGAACCCTTCCATGAGCAGCTCCTTGGCTTTGTTGATGCGGATGCCGATCAAGTACTCGATTGGTGTGGTCCCGGTGGTTTCCCTGAAAATGCGGCGCAGGTGCGAGGTGCTGATGGAGATTACGTCCGCCAATTCCTGGATGCTGACAGGTTTGGCGAAGTGCTTGGTCATGTACGATATGACCTGGTTCACCCTCTGCAGCTTGCCGTACTGGACACCGTCACCCAGCTTCCAGATGATCAGCAGGTTAAGGATTTCCATGATTTTCGCGCGGCAGAACGAGCTCCGGTTGGGCTGCTCGGACAGCCACATGTCAGCCGATTGGTTGAACAGCTCCAGCAGGCGCGTGAGCAAGCCCGAATCCTTGATCGTTTCATGAGTTTGGAAAGGAAGCGGCGGTTCAGTGATCTTCCAGGTGTTGTCAGCCCACTCGTTACAGATGTACCTGAAGTCGACGGCATAACATCTCAAGGGGTTCTTGGCTGTTGTCCAGGCCTGCCGGCGGTCGGTAGGCCTGAAGTACACCAAATCCCCCTGGGTAGCCTTGAAGACAACATTGTTGCACCGGTAGTAAGCCTCGCCGTCATAAACAATGATCAAGTTGTGATAGGGGTATGTGTTGAGCTCAAAGTTCCATTCTGGCAAAGCTCTGCGGTGAACGATCTTGATGAGGAAGGGACTCAACTGATCGTAGCTTGACACTTGTAAATCTGTCATTGTAATCAGTCCTCATCATTAAGTATGTGCATGTGGTTTAAGTTCTTAACAAATGACCTTCGGCATGGAATCGGCTTACGGGAGATTGGCCACTCCCAATTATCAGCAGTCGCCGGCCTGGGATTTTTCGGCTTACACTCCTGCCGCTGTTGTGGTTAACCTAGGTTCGAACGATGTTTACACCAAAATAGCCCCGGAGTTGTTTCAAGAACGTTATATCAAGTTCATGGCGGCGCTGAGGGAGACTTACCCCCAAGCTCACATTTTTGCCATGAGGCTGTTCAACGGCTGGCTCGAGCAAGAAGTGAAGGCCGCCGTGGCGGCGCGGACAGAAGCCGGGGATGCCCAGGTGCACTACGTTGACACGGCCGGCTGGCTCGAAGGTTATGGTACAGCCGTTCCCACCGATTACGTGCTTAAAAACGGGCCCAGTGTTCATCCTTCCTCCTTTGGCCATCTCAAGGCCGCGACAAGGTTGGCGCCGCTGCTTGCTTCTATGCTTTGACAGAGAGGTTCCAGCCTGGCGAAAAGATCGCTGTCGGGCAGGTGGTTCTTGGTGTTGGTCAAGAGCATCACCTTTTGGTCCTGGACAGTGTACAGATAGTCCCGCTCCCACCGGTGAAAACTTGGGCCATCGCCGACAATCCGCAGGTAGCGGCAGAATGACTCACAGCAGTACACGGTCAGGCGAACGTTGGTCAGGCATTCGTTGGCGTAAAATCCCAGCCAGATGCCGTCTTCGGCTCGTTCCAGAGCGGCGGCGCCCTGCCGGTAGTAGTTGAGGCCCCGGTTGGCAGCGACAAACGCCGGCATGTATTCCCGGTCAAGCCAATGGAGCAGAGCCCGGCAGATTTGGATGAAACCCAGACATCCCGTATAGTGGATTTCCACTTGCACTAGGAATTCCCCATAGAACCGTCGACGGTCGCTTTCAGGCAGCGCTTCACAGAGCTGCCTGCTTTCATTGTAGAGCGCTTCCCAATCGCCGGCCGCGGCCGCGCATTTTTCCATAAACCACCTGACCTGTTGGGCGAAATCCACGCTCCCGGTGGCCCACCGCAGGCTGTCCACACACTGATCCGCCTTGTTCTGAACCGCAGCGGTGATCAGCCTGCGCGCGGGATGATGGTAAAACTGTTCGCCGGCCTTTTCATCAACGTGGGCGCCGTACTGGATTGTGCTGCGGAAGTATCGTGAGTACAGCTCTTCCAGCTTGGCGACATGTTCTTGGGGATAGTAGGCTCTTAGGTATGTGTCGAGGTGATCCCGGGTGTCGAGGGCACCTTCGACCCATTTGCGCCGAATCAGATCCAATATGTACGCATGAGGTTTCACATTGCCGCAGTTGATGATCCAGTACTGATCCATGGAGCGTTCCAGGCAGCTGTCCAACTCGGCGTTGAGCAATTCCGGAGGGTTCGGAGACATGGTGATATGATTCGAAGCCTGAAGGTCGTAAAAAGAGGCATGGAAGTAAATCCCGTTCAGGCCGGGATCGTCATGGTCCGCCAAGGCTTCGTGACGGGGGTTGATGTTCCCCTGCCGGCGCGACACCATCTTACCGTATCCGCTGTCGCCCCAAATTTTGATCACATCATGGGGGATGTCGAGGAAGCCTTCCCGGTACAGGCCCAGGATTTCGCCGTAAAGGTTGGTGCAGAAAATGGGGTCGGGGACATGCCGGCGCACGAGTTCACACTGGTCCCTGATCACCTGGCTGATCAAAGCGCCCCGTTCCTGGGGAGTGATAATGCGGTGATCGTCCACCCAGAACGCCCTGTCGCCCTGGCCGCGGAACCCAACATTCCAAACCACTTTCGCGGCTTTTTGCTCCAGAACCGCCTGCTCCCACAGGTGGGTGAACAAGTCTTTGTGTTCAAGATACGAGGGAACCTTGTCAGGGTAAACCCGGGAAAACATCTCGGCGCCCAGGGGTTCAGCATGGTGATGGGTGATCCACAAGCCCATGTCCACCGCCAACTGCCGGTACTTGCGGCTGTTGTGATCGGTGCCGGGTATCACCATGTTGCCCCGGCAGCGCAGGAGTGTCTCAAAAACCAGCCTCCACACATTCTCACTGCATCCGGAGTACTGCCATTCACTCAAGAGGACTTCATCATTGATAAACCAACCGCGGAAACGCACACGGGGATACGGTGAAACATAGTCAACCATGGGAACGTCAGCCCAGCCGCGCCTGACAAACTGCTGCTGCCGCCAAAACCAAAAGGGGTCTACACCCAAGTACTCCTCGCTCAAGTGCAGCAGGCCATAAACAGCGCCAAGTTCGTCCCCGGCGCTAATTACCAGCTCGTCTGCGGACCTGCAGGTGATCCTGAACTGTTCCGGAGAGAACCCGAGGGCAGCTTCGACATTGATTATGATAGTGTTCGCCGCCGCGTCTTGTGCGGCCAAGGTGTTCTCCATATCCCGCCTAAAGATCTCCACAGCGTTTTTCAGCGGCTTGCTGTCAGGCATGTTGGTTCTAATGCGTGTTCCAGCGGTGATTCTGAATGACATGTCACAGCCTCCAGTTGTGGTGTTTTTGAGCATTTGTTCCAGGATATAACTATATATTACAAACAGGAAAATGTCAATATATGATTTGGATTAACAGCATGTTTGTTGATTTTCCCATTGGCTGTGCAGGGCGGCAACATGAGCGAATAATACAAATCCGCTTGAATATTACATGGACACGCCAAAGGCCGCTTGGTAAAATTTAAAAAAAGGTTAAATCGCGTTTAACGGATAACGACCAAGGTGAGGGAGGGAGTAAGTTGCGGTTCCGGCGCTGTGCAGCATTGTTCGCGGCAATTATGCTGGTGGCTGTGGTTTCCGGCCATGG
>DUUE01000138.1 GCA_012841735.1 Bacillota bacterium
AACGGACATTACCGCCCACAACCTCCCCGCAGCAGGGAGTACTCTCTAACATTTCAGTTATTTTATGTTTAAAAGTAAAATGGCCTCTAGGTTTTGCTTCCTAAAGGCCATTTTTGTCTACAGTCTGACGCCTTCCCGGCGTTTTTTTATGTGCATTTTATTTTTTCCCCGGCTCCTGGACCGGGACAGCGGCCGCACTGTTTGCAATGCTCATGCTCCAGAGGTGTCCGGCAGCGTGGGCAGCAAAGCAGCAGTTGTTCCGTCCGGAAGCCGCACACGGGGCAGCTGCTTCCCTGTGACATCACAATACCTCCTTCAGATAAGGCGGGCAAGAATACCGCCGGCCAAAAAAGCAATTACCAGCGAGCCAACCCAGATATAAGACCCCTCTTTCAGCCCCCGCTCCTTGACCATTACCAGGATGGAGGCAATACAGGGGACAAAAAGTGTGATTACAACAAGGCCGGTCAGTGTCTGCCGGGGGGTCAGGGCCATGCCGTACAGGCCGGCAGCCCCGAAATCACGGCGCATAATGCCCATAATAAACGCAGTCGTCGTCTCCGCAGGCAGCTTAAGCCAGCCCATTGTCAGCGGGGACAGCACGGATTGCAGCCACTGCAGCAAACCGGTATATTCCATAATCGTAATGAGGGCGGCCGCCAGGACAAAGAGGGGGCCCGCTTCTTTCATGAAGGAAGTAGCCTTCAGGTAAGTCTTGGTAAGCACATTTTTCAGGCGCGGCAGGCGCAGGGGCGGCAAATCTATCAACAGCGGCGTTGATTCCCCGGGCAGCAGTTTATTCAGGACAGTACCCAGGGCAACAAAAACAACAAGGATGGTTACGAGATAAATCAGCAGAAAGCGTATGCCGAGCGGGGCAATGAGGCCCGCAATCACACCCAGCTGGGCTGAACATGGAATGGTTATGCCCAGCAGGGCCGTGGCTATCAGCCTTTCACGCCGGGAGCCCAGCAGACGGGTGGTGATGGTGGCCATGGTAACACAGCCAAAACCTAAAATAATGGGAATGACCGCCCGGCCGTTCAGGCCAAGGCCGGTTAAAACCCGGTCTGTCAGCGTGGCTACCCTGGGCAGATAGCCCGAATCTTCCATGACGGAAAGGGAAAAGTAAAAGCCAACCACCAGCGGCAGCAGCAAGCCAAAGAGGTAAATGGGAGCCATGGTCAGCACCCCGAACTCCCCGGCCAGCAGTTCGCCAAGAAAGCTGCCTTCAGCAAACACACGATAGACCAGGCCGGTAATAAAATTACCGTAATATTCACCCATTATTACTTCTTCCGTGATGCCCACTACGGTCTGGGCGATAAAAACACCAACAAACCAAAAGACGGCGGTCAGAACAACCACGAGCAGGGGAATTCCCGTCAGTGGGCACAGCGCCCAGCTGCTCAGGCGCTGTGCCCACTTTCTTTTACTGTCGTTTGCCTGTACCACGGCTGCCACAATATCGTTGACACGCCGCCGGCGGCGCAGGTAAATTTCTTCCCGTAAACCTTCCGGCTCCGTGTGATGCGCCCGGGCTACTTCACTGTCACCTTCCAGGATTAAAAGGGCGTCTGCACGCTGTATTCCCTTGGCTGTCAGGCGCTTTAAATCCACCTCCAGCTCCGGATCGGCAAAACCGGTTTTAGCCCGGGGCAGGGCGGCTTTAAGTTCACTGAGCCCCTTGTTTTTCACGGCCACAGTGGGAATAACCGGCACGCCCAGCAGTTGGCTTAATTTCTCAATGTCGATGGCAATGCCGCTTTCCGCCGCTTCATCCATCATGTTGAGCGCCACAACCATGGGTATGCCCATATCAATGACCTGCAGTGTCAGGAACAGGTCACGCTCCATATGTAGCGCATCCACAATATTGATGACCGTGTCGGCATGCATAATGATATCACGCGCCACACGCTCTTCATCATTAAAGGAAGAAACGCCGTAAACGCCCGGCGTATCAAGCAGTATGTCCTCACCGTAGGGGGACTGGTGAATTTCTACCGTTGTTCCCGGAAAATTGGACACATCAACATACCGCCCGGTGAGAGCATTGAAAAAAACAGACTTGCCCACATTAGGGTTGCCGGCCAGAACAATACTGCGTTTTCCTTCCGGAATGTCCATAACTTCGGCAAGATGATGACAATGGTTGCTCATACTTTTCTCTCCCGTCTTTCCGGTAATTAACGAGCTTCCCTTACCGTAATTTTTTCCGCCAGTTTCCTGCCGATGGCCAACTCCTGCAGCCCTTTGCTGATAACGACGGGCCCCGCCGGCAGCTTTTCCGCACAGCGGACTACCGTCCCTTCACAGACGCCAAAACGAATGGCCTGTGCCCTGATTATTTCGTCCGGGATCCGGCAAATTTCAACCCTTTGGCCTTGTTTTACTTCCGCCAGAGTCATGGTGCACCCTCCATTGATAATCATTCTCAATTACTGTGAGAAAAAAAAGCAGCTTCCGCCTTCAGCTCTAATTGAGACTTATTCTCAATGGCATCATAGCAAAAAAAAATCCCATCGTCAAGCACTTTTTTTGGCTGTATCTGTTTACGTTATTTATTTTGACAGGTTAGCCGTTTTTTACTCCAAGGGCCACCACCAGGGTTTCCAGAGCCAGCACCGGGTCAATCCTGCCCCGTTTAAGATCCAGCTCGCAGCGCACCAAAAGCGCAACAGCCCGCCGCAGGCGTGCAGCTGACGTTTTCTGTGCCTGCCGCTCCAGCTTCTGCGCTGCATAGGGATGTATTTTCAGGGCAGCCGCCAGCTCCGTGTGCCCGTTTGCCAAAAGCTCCCCGGCCTCACCCAGCAGGCGGAACTGCCTGCCCAGCATGGAGAGAATTTTGACAGGCGGTTCACCGGCAGCCAGCAGGTCTTTTAAAATGAAGACGGCCTGTGCCGTCCTGCCGTCCACCGTCGCATCAATAAGGGCAAAAATATCGGCCTGCAGTGTCCTGACTGTAACCGCACGCACATCATCCTCCGTCAGGTCGCTTCTTGTGCCGCTGTAGGCCGCCAGTTTGTCCAGCTCCGAGGCCAAAGTCCTAAGATCTGTTCCCACGCGTGCGAGAAAAGCCTGCAGCGCACCGGGCGTGAATTTTTTGCCACCGGCCGCCGCCCGTGCCGTGAGCCACGCCCGTAAAGCGGCCTGCCTCAGCGGGGCAAAACGGTACACGGCCCCGGCCGCCGCCAGTGCTTTTGTGGTTTTATGAGTCAGCACAGCTTCCGGTGCACAAAAGACAATACATGTTCCCTCTTTTTTCCCTGCGGCAAGCAGGCGTTCACCCGCCTCTGCGGGCAAAGCCCGGCCTTTGTCAAAATAGGGCGCCTTGCGCACGACAAGCAGGCGGCACGCAGTAAAGAGACCCGGCGTATCCGCCATGTCAAGCACTTCCATGATGTCCGTAGTCTCTCCGTCCACAAAACTGCAGCCGGATGCCCTATCCTCCCCGGGCAGCAGACGGTCAGCCACTTCCCGCAGGGCTTCTTCCAGTAAAAAATCTTCCGTGCCGCAAAAAAGGTAGACGGGCCGTAAGCTGCCCGCCTGCAATTCTTTCTTCAGACGCAGGTAATCTTCCACTTTGCCAAAACTGCGCATTGCTGTCCCTCCAGGCGTAGCGGATACCTTGTTATTTTCCACAACACCGGGTTTCTTTCCTGCCGGCAGGCAGATTTTACGCCTGAGACCGCACCATGGCCGTCGGGCCGGACAGGGGATCCTCCGTCCAGGCGGCCTCGCCGTGCTGCGGCCGGATAACAGGTTCCAGGAGCCGGGAAGGTATTTCCCGCCCGCAGGCACGATACACGTTGACAAGATGTTTCCGGAAAAGCGCTTCAAAGGGGGCGGCCAGGTAGTATGGCATACTGTCCACCCACCAGGTATAGTCGCTGCCCTGGGCTATCAGCAGGTTTTCCCGTGCCTTTTGGAATTGTTCCACGGAAACTGTGCCGCGTGCCTCCTCCAGCACACGCCTGGCGGCAAGGAGCATCTCCCAGAGCCTGTTTTTGCTTTCACTGCCAATCCAGCGGGCAAGACTGTGGTCGACCCAGGAACCGGTATGAACATGTTTTAAAGTACGGGTGGGCGGGTTGTGGCGCAAAAACTCACCCACGGTAACTGTTTTCAGTTCGGTGGCGGCTGCCAGGCGGCTGTAAAGCTTATGCAAAAATTCATTCTTGTCATTGGGATACCATTCCCACGCATTTTCACCGTCCAGGGCCAGGGTAACCAGGTGAGGTCCCTCGCAGCCGGAAAGTGCTTCCCGGATAGTGTAAAAACGCCGCATCAGGTCTTCCACCGCATGGTCCGGGCTCATCTGATGGTAGACAAAACCGATCCGGTCAGAAAGATGACGGTCCCGGAAAACCATATATATTTCCCCGCCGCCCGCTTTTACCGCGTAAGGCCGGTAGAGTTCATCCCCGTTTAAAACATTGCCGGAGCAGTCCCGGTGGAATTCAATCTGCAGGGAGCGGGCCAGAATATCCTCATCGGAGATTGTCCAGGCAAAGCCGTGTTCGGTAAAAAGCGCCAGTGTTTCCGGGCTTACCGCCTGCTCCGGCGGCCAGATTCCGGCGGGCCGGCCGCCGAAATACCGGTGATACTGGTTGACGGCACGGACAATTTGTTCAGACGCATCTTCCGGGTAGCTGAAAGTCTCCGGCAGTTTCAGCCCCGGTGATGACCGCCCGGCGGAGCGTGTGTCAAGCAGCAGGGGCACAATGGGGTGGTAATAAGGACTGGTAATCAGCTCAATGCGGCCCTCTGCCGCCAGTTCCCGGTGGACGGGAATGACTTTCCGCATCAACTCCCGCTGTTTTTCCAGGACCAGTTCCTTGTCTTCCTCGGTAAAATACCTGCCTTTCAGCTGCAGGCTGTGCAGCTCCTCATCTTCCTCCCTTATTTCCGGATCAATCCAGACAAGGTTGAACCACACCTGCAGATCGCGATAGTCCTGTTCCGTAAAGCGGGCCGGCGCCGCCTCCACACTCCCCGGTTCCCGGCAATAGCCCTGCTGCGCCAAAAGCTGCCGGTAGCGCGGCCAGAGTGCAATGACACGCTCCCAGTGAATGTCAAAATAATGCTGCAGCAGGAAGCGCTTTTCCGCCGGGCTCAGTTCCGCCGCCGGCTTCATAACCCGCAGGTAATAATCTCCGGCACCTTCCAGGTAAGTCTCCAATTGCTGCAAGAGGGACGGTGTGAGGTTGAAAGTCTGCCTGATCTGTGGGTGGCTTTGCAGGATGGCCGCCATCCGGTAGTAATCTTTGGTGGCATGGAGGCGCACCCAGGGCATGA
>DUUE01000442.1 GCA_012841735.1 Bacillota bacterium
GCTCCCCTTCAACTTTGCTTACCAGTTCCTCCCGGCGGAGGCGCGCTGTCAGGATGGCGCCAATGGGAAAACCGGAAGCCAGGCCCATGGCCAGCACGAAAGAACCGACACCGGGGACATTAAAAAGAGGTCGCATCAGTGGCTCAAGCAGTACACCAAGAAAATGGACCACACCCAAGCCCATCAAAATTTCCGAACCGATAAAAAAAGGCAGCAGAGCCGGAAAAACAATATTCCACCAGATGGTCAATCCTTTAACTGCGGAGGAAAAAGCATCCTCAGGATATAACACCATGGAAACTATGAGGGCAACTGCAACTGCCGCGGGGAGATAATTTTTGAGGGGGCGCGCAAAAAAGTGCCTGGTGTTCATGACTCCTCCTACGGTATAATTATTTGGAGAACAGTAATATATATAGTTAAAACTGCGGGAGTATGCCGATTGGGGAAGTGAGCACTTGCGGGCGGGAAGAAAAAAAGTAGGATTGGCGCTGGGCGGTGGCTCTGCACGCGGTTTTGCCCATATCGGGGTATTGAAAGTCCTGGAGGAAGACGGCATCAGCGCAGAGATCGTGGCAGGCAGCAGTATGGGCGCCGTGGTCGGCTCCCTCTACTGTGCCGGGGTGCCACTGTCCGTGATGGAACGCCTTGCCACTTCCACTTATTCCAGGCGCAGCCTTTGGACAGACTGGACATTCCCGCATATGGGGCTTTTGGCCGGTGACAGACTCGAGCAGTTGTTGCTGCTGCTCACTCGCCGTAAGACTTTTCAAGCATTGGACAGATGTTTTGCCGCTGTTGCCTGTGACTTGTGCAACGGGAAAAAAGTTGTTATCCGCGACGGTGTAGTAGCGCGTGCCGTCAGGGCGTCTGCTGCCATTCCGGGGATTTTCAGGCCAGTGGAAGACGGAGAAAAGGTGCTTGTTGACGGTTCGGTTGTAGAGCGTGTTCCGGCGCCAACGGCACGGGAGCTCGGCGCGGACATAGTTATTGCCGTAGATGTGGGACTTTACCTGACGAACCAAAAGCCGCAGCATTTGCTCGATGTAATCAGCCAGAGCCTGGATGTGTTGCAACGTGATTTATGCCGCTATACGCTGGATGAGGCGGATATAATTATCCGCCCGGAGCTCCAGGAAATAGCGCCGGGACATTTCCACCGGGCTGCGGAAGCAATCCGGGCCGGAGAAGAGGCGGCCAGGAAAGAATTGCCGCACATCAGGAAAATACTTTGCGGAAAGGAACACCATGCGCAAGTTACTTAAAGCCTTTGCCGTTGCTGCTCTGGGAGCGGCATTGCTTTTTTCCCGCACCGGGTATTTTTTGGTACGCCCGGGTTCGGCAGAAGATTTGTCCCGTATTGTCACTGTGGAACAAAAAGCGGGCGCGGATGCAGGCTCTTTTTACTTGGTAACCGTTACACAGCAGTCCGCCTCGCCCATGTTATTGTTTTTCGGACTTCTTGATCCCACTGTGGATGTGCGGCAGAGAAGAAGGGTGGTTCCCCCGGGCATGGATCTGAAGGAATACAGGAAACTAATGGTGCGGTGGATGGAAGAAAGCCAAAACCTGGCTAAAGTAATCGCCCTGCGCGAGTTGGGTTATGAAGTACCAATTACGAGTGACGGCGTGGAAGTGGTGCAGGTTGAGAAAAACAGCCCGGCAGAAGGCATTCTTTTCCCCGGTGATATTATTACCGCCGTTGACGGGAAAACTGTTTACCTGACAAATGAATTGATGGACATAGTCCAGTCCCGGCCGGTCGGGGAAACTGTCCGCTTGCAAGTTCTCCGCAACGGGGAAGAAAGAGAAGTAACCGTTCCCACTACCAGTCACACTGAACTGCCTGGGAAAGCGGCTATTCGTGTCCTGATTAAAACCTTAAATTGGCAACCTGTTCTCCCTTTTCAGATTGAGATTGAAGTGGGGGAAATTTCAGGTCCTTCCGCCGGTCTCATGTTTGTGCTGGAAATTTTAAACCAGCTTGATCCGCGGGACCTGACAGACGGCTATAAAATAGCCGGTACAGGAACGATTAATTTGTCAAGGAAAATAGGACCCATCGGCGGCGTTCGGCAGAAAGTGAGGGCGGCGGAAAAGGAAAGGGCGGATTATTTCCTTGTTCCCCTGGAAAATTATGAAGAGGCAAAGACGGCAGTGCGAAGCATTAC
>DUUE01000043.1 GCA_012841735.1 Bacillota bacterium
CTCCAGCTGGAAATTGAGCGGGAAGCTTTGCGCAAGGAAAAGGATCAGCCTTCCCGGGAACGCCTGGCAGCCCTGGAAAAAGAACTGGCGGAAGTAAAAGCGGAACGGGACAATGTGCGTGCCAGGTGGGAAGCGGAAAAAAGCGTCATCAGCAGCCTGGGATCGCTGCGCGAAGAACTGGAGAGGACCCGTACCGCCATGGAACAGGCGCAGCGGGAGTATGATCTGAACAAAGTGGCGGAACTGAAGTACGGGCGTATTCCGGAGCTGGAAAAGCAGTTAAAGGCGGCGGAAGCCAAATTGAGCGGCGGTGAGGCAAAATTGCTGAAAGAAGAAGTCACCCCGGAAGAAGTGGCTGAAGTGGTAAACCGCTGGACCGGCATTCCCCTGAACCGCCTGCTGGAAGGAGAAAAAGAAAAACTCCTGCGCCTTGATACCATCCTGCACCGGCGTGTTGTCGGTCAGGATGAAGCGGTCCAGGCAGTCTCCGATGCGGTGGTCCGTGCCCGCTCCGGCCTGAAAGACCCGCAGCGACCCATTGGCTCCTTTATTTTCCTCGGCCCTACCGGTGTAGGGAAAACGGAACTTGCCCGGGCGCTGGCGGAAGCACTTTTTGATGCGGAAGAAAACATGATTCGCATCGATATGAGCGAATACATGGAAAAGCATGCTGTCGCCCGCCTGATCGGTGCACCTCCCGGTTATGTGGGTTACGAAGAAGGCGGACAGCTGACCGAGGCGGTCCGCCGCAAACCTTACAGTGTATTGCTGTTTGATGAAATAGAAAAAGCACATTCCGATGTGTTCAATGTGTTGCTGCAGCTGCTGGATGACGGGCGCCTGACAGACAGCCACGGCCGCACGGTGGATTTTAAAAATACCATTATTATTATGACTTCCAATATTGGCAGTGTCCACTTGCTGGAAAACATTTCGATGGAAGGAGTTATTGACAGGGCGGTCGCGGAACGTGTCATGGCCGAGCTGCGTGCACATTTCCGGCCTGAATTTCTCAACCGGGTGGATGAAATTGTCCTCTTTACCCCCCTGAAGCCGGAGGACCTGCAGCAGATTGTGGATCCGCAACTTTCACAGCTGCGGCAGCGCCTGGCGGAGCGTTTCATTACCCTGGAACTTACGGCACAGGCAAAAGACTTTATTGTCCGGGCTGCGTACGATCCGGTCTGGGGTGCCAGGCCGCTGAAACGCTACCTGCAGCGTGAAGTGGAAACGGCCCTGGCGCGCAAGCTGCTGGCAGGGGAAATTACGGACCACAGCACCGTCACCATTGACAGCGAAAACGGCCGTCTTGTTTTCCGGTCATCATAAGAAAACGGAGTGCAGAACGCACTCCGTTTATTCTTCCGCAAAATATGCAAACCAGCGGGAAATATCGAAAGCACCGACTTTTTTGTCCCGATACTGGGACAGGAGCTTCCGGCGGCCTTCCTCCAAGGCCTCTGAAGCGATACCATGCCGGAGGGAAAGGTTAGCTTCCATATAGGCGGCAAAATGGTCGCACGCCCGGATCAGCTCCCCGTCCACCGGAAAGTAGCGGTCTTCGTTATACAAGGCGTCAATGGCGCCGGTCGGCACTGTTTTTACTTCCCCGTTTACAATGATTTTACTGGCAAATTCATCTTCCATAAAATAACGCAATTGCTGCTGGATGGCTGCCGGCAAGAGGGGCAGCAGGATCTCGTCCACCTGGCGCCGCTCAATCTCTTTAATCACTTCATCCAGTCCCGCCACTGCATTTTTGACCGGAGAAACAATATCCCGTGTCAGCACCTCGGGCAGGTCGTGGAAAAGGCCTGCCAGGTAATTGTTCACCAGGCGCCGTCCGCAGGCGCCGATTTCACAGCTGGCCAGGTAAGACAGCATGGCCACAATCAGCATATGGCCGAGCACGGAAGTTTCCGGCAGGCGCGGCGTCTGCGCCCAGCGCTGCTGAAAGCGCAGCTGCCCCACAAGGTCCATAAAATGGCTTGTTTTTTTACCCAGCTGTAATTTCTGGACGCCGGCCAGGTGGTAATGTTCCTCAATTTCGTCTTCAATGGCATTTTTTGTTTCTTCCAGGCCGTAAAGATTGGCATTGAGGTGGTAGACCAGCCGGAATTCCCAGTGGGTGGCGAGATAATGGGATGCCTTCAAAATGCTTTTTTCCAGGCTGCTGTATTCAGGATCAAAAAGATACTGCCTGAATTTGCCGTAAAAGTCGTCCTGCATGCCGGCCAGGCTGCCTTCCAGCTGCGTCAGTACCCACTGGTTGAGGAGTTCGCCCTTTTCCGCCATCAGTTTATGGAAAA
>DUUE01000358.1 GCA_012841735.1 Bacillota bacterium
GGGGGTGGCCGGGGAGCTGGAGGAAATCCGGCTGCGGGCGGGACTACCTCTGCTGTTGCAGACGGGGCGGGGGGAATTTTTTGGCGGGGAGTGCGGGGTGGCGGGGACGGCGGCGGCGGCGCTGCGCCTGACGGCGGCGGAGCTACAGCAGGTGCTTTTGGCTATGACGGAATTTTCCCTCTATGCGCGGGATGAGGAATTGCGGCGCGGCTATCTTGCCCTGCCCGGGGGACACAGGGCGGGTTTTGCCGGGCGGGCGGTGCTGGACGGCGGCAGCGTAAAGCTGCTGCGGGACATTAATGCGGTCAATATTCGCATCGCCCGTCAGATCAAAGGCGCGGCGCTGCCGCTTTTGCCCCATGTTTACTGCCGGAAGCAGAAGCGGGTCTACCATACGCTGCTTGTCTCGGCGCCTCAGGCGGGAAAAACCACCATGATCCGGGACCTGGCCAGGCTGCTTTCCGACGGGGACGCCGAGGAGGGGCGCCCCGGGCTGAAAGTAGGCATTGTGGATGAGCGGTCCGAAATTGCGGGCTGTTTCCGGGGCGAGCCGCAGCTTGATGTGGGGATGCGTACCGATGTGCTGGACGGCTGTCCCAAGGCGGAAGGCATGATGATGCTGGTGCGCTCCATGTCGCCGCAGGTGCTGGTCACGGATGAGCTGGGGCGGCCGGAGGATGTGCGGGCGGTGGAGGAAGCCGTCACCACGGGGGCCAGCGTGGTGACAACCGCCCACGGGCAAAATGCGGCGGAGCTCATAAAACGTCCCAGCCTGGCATATTTATTGGAAAATGCTTTTTTTGAGCGGGTTGTTGTTCTGTCCAGGCGTCTTGGCCCCGGAACCATTGAGGCGGTATATGCGGGGGAGTCCGTCCGCAAATGGTGGCGCACGGAGGGTGTGAGCAATGTGGGCTAAAGTTTTCGGTGCCATGCTGATTGTATCCGCCACAGTCCTGTGGAGCAATGCGGAGATTGCCAAACTGCGCGGCCGTGTCAGGCAGCTGGAGGACTTTCGCCTGGCGCTGCGTTTACTGGCGGCGGAAGTGGGATATACGGCTACGCCGCTGCCGCGGGCCCTGGAGCAGGTAGCCTGCCGCATGGAAACGGAAGCAGTGCAATCTTTTTTTCTTTCTGTGGCCCGCCGGCTGCAGGGAGCGGCGGCCGCCGATGATGCGGGAGCGGCCTGGCTGGAGACAGTCCGGCACCTGCAAAACAGGTTGCAGCTGACGGCAAAAGACTGGACGGTGCTGTCCCGGACGGCCGCCGGCCTGGGCGGCCTGGGCAGGGAAGACCAGCTGAAACAGTTGGGCGCCGCGGAGACGCAGCTGGCTGCCCATGCCACGGCGGCGGCCGCACAGGCGGCAGGGGGGGAAAAGATGTGGCGCTACCTGGGAGTGCTGACAGGGATGGCTGTGGTGATCCTGCTGCTCTAGTGTGATTCCGGAAGGAGAGCGAAAGCATGAACGGATTTAATGTTGATCTTATCTTCCGTATTGCAGGTATCGGGATTTTTATTTCCGTACTGAATATAGTCCTGAAACAGGCCGGGAAAGAGGAGCAGGCACAAATGCTGACCCTGGGCGGCGTAATTGTGGTGCTGTTAATGGTCATCCAGCTGATTAGCGAACTTTTCTCCAATATTAAAACCATTTTCAACCTCTATTAGCCGCACGGGCGGAAGCACGGGAAAGGGAGAGATTAGTGGAGATCATCCAGATTGTGGCTTTTGCACTGATTGCCGCCTTTTTGTCACTGGTGCTGCGGGAGTATAAGCCTGTTTATGCCGTCATGGTGGCCGTGGTGGCGGGTGTTTTGATTTTCCTGCGTGTTGTGGCCTACTTGTCGGCGCTGATCTCTTACCTTGTGGAGATCACTTTGCAGACAAGTATCTCCCTGGTCTACCTGAACACATTGCTGAAAATCATCGGCATTGCCTATATTGCCGAATTCGGTTCCCAAATCTGCCGTGATGCGGGTGAAAGCGTGATTGCCGGCAAGGTGGAGTTTGCCGGCAAACTGTTAATCCTGGTGCTGGCCATGCCGCTGCTTTCGGCCGTGCTGGAGACGATTCTCAAATTTGTGCCGTAGGTGTGTCATGAAAAAAACTTTTGTGGTGTTGTGTGTTTTGTGGCTTGCCGTTGCCGGCGGCCGCCCGGCCCTGGCGGCAAGCCCGCAGGAGCTTGCCCGGCAGCAGCTGGAGCAGGTTGACCTTACGGAAATAGAAGCTTTCTGGCAGGAACTGCAGCAGGAGACGGGGGCGTACCTGCCCGACATGACTTTTGCCACCATCCTGGACTGGTTTCGCGGGGGACAAGAGGTCTCCCTGGGGGAAGTGTTCACCGGTCTGTGGCGATTTCTTTGGCGGGAACTTTATCTTAACCTGAACCTCCTGGGAAAGCTGCTTTTTCTGGCGGTGGTGGCGGCGCTTTTAAAAAACCTGGAAAAAGCTTTTGCCAATGAAAACATTGCCGACTTGACCCAGGCCATAGTCTATCTTGTCTTGATTGTGATTGCCATGCAAAGTTTTGGTGTGGCGGTGACCCTGGGGCGGGAAACAGTCGATAAAATGGCGGACTTGATCCTGGCGGTGATCCCGCTGCTTTTGGCGCTTTTGGCCGCCCTGGGCAGCCTGGCTTCGGCGGCCATTTTCCGCCCCCTCATTGTTTTTGCCGTGAATTTTTTTGCCTCCCTCACCCGGGATGTGGTGTTTCCCCTCATTTACCTGACCACCATTCTTTCCATTGTCAATTATTTTTCGCCGCGCGTGACCGTCAGCAAGCTGGCCGACTTGCTGAAAAATGTGGCCGTCTGGGGCATGGGGCTGTCCATGACCATCTTTGTCGGCCTCATGACTATTCACGGGGTCGCTTCCTCCGTGGGGGATGCCGTCACCATCCGCACGGCCAAATTTGCCGCCGGCGCTTTTCTGCCCGTGGTGGGCGGCCTGCTCTCCGATGCGGTGGAAACGGTGGCGGGCGCCACCCTGATTTTAAAAAACACAGTGCATGTGGCCGGCGTTTTTATCCTTTTTTTCCTGGTGATTTTCCCCCTGATTAAAATTCTGGCCCTGGTTTTTATTTATAAACTGGCGGCCGCCATCATCCAGCCCCTGGGGAACACAAGCCTCTGTGATTCGCTTAATACCATGGGCAACTGCCTGGCCCTGGTGTTTGCGGCGGTGGCCGTGGTGAGCGTCATTTTCTATCTGGGCATTACCATTATTGCCGGCGCCGGCAACGCTTCTTTCATGTTAAGGTAGGTGGGATGATGCTTGCCGTTCTTTCTGAGATGGTCCGCAATCTCGTCATTCTCATCATCCTGGTGGCAGTCCTGGAACTGCTTTTGCCGCGCCGTGATTTCCGCCCTTTCGTCAATATGGTGGTGGGACTGGTGCTGATACTGATGCTTTTGTCCCCGCTGCGTTCCCTGCCGGCGCTGTCGGCCCTGGAATTGCCCCTGCTGGAGATCAGGGAAGCCGTCGGCAAGGACGATGTGGCGGCAAAGCTGGCCATGCTGGAACAGGTTAACTGGGAGATGACTCTTGCCCGTTACCGGGAATTGATCAGGGATAAAATTACGGCACTGCTTTTGGCGGACGGCAAGGAACCGGTCACCCTGGAATTTACCCTGGAGGAGGATATCAACCACCCGAAATTCGGAACGCCCCGCAGGATTTATATCCTTGTCCGGGAAGAAGAGCAGCGCTCTGCCGGGATTGTAAAGCCGGTCGAAAAGGTGGAAATCGGCCCCGCTGCGGACAAGGGGGAGGCGCCTGCGGGCAGGCGCGCTCCCGGGCTGGAAAAAAGCATTGCGGAAGCCCTGGGGGTTTCGCCGCAGGTGGTGGAGGTGCGGCTGCTTGCGGAGTAACAGCCGGAAGCTTCCCGGCGGGGCCGGGTGAGGGGAGAAAGTGCTTAAGGAGGGGTGAGACTGGAAATGGCGGACGGTATCTGGCAGCGGATTACGGAATTTACAACGGGAAAAGGGGACAATAAAGGCAAGGGCAATATCCCAGCCTGGGTCATTATTGTCCTGATTGTCCTGGGAGTTTACTGCATGTATTTTCTCGCGTCTCCCGGCGGCAGGGAGGGGGCGGTGCCGCCGCAGGATACGGGCGGGGAGGATGAAGCCGGCGTCCCGGCGGCTTACAAGCTGCAGCTGGAAAGGGAACTGCGGCAGGTGCTTGAGGCTGTGGCCGGGGTGAAAGAAGTAAAGGTGATGGTTACCCTTGACAGCGGCCCGGTGTATGATTACCTGCAAAACGAGGAAAACACGCAGCGCACGACGGAGGAAGAAGACGGCGGCGGCGGCACCCGGCTGGTGGGCGAGAACACCGGCAGGGTGGAAGCCGTCATGTCTCAAAGCGGAGGCGGGCAGGAAGCGGTGGTCATCCGGGAATGGACACCGCGGGTTGCCGGTGTGTTGGTGACGGTGAAAGGCAGCGGCGGGAAGCAGCTGCTGGCCGATGTGACCCAGGCAGTGAGCTCCGCCCTGAACCTGCCGGTGCACCGGGTGAAGGTTCTGCCAATGGATTAACGTTTGGGAGGGAAAAAAATGCATCTGGAAAAGCAAAGCAAAATTCTTATTGTCCTTGTATTGCTTGTGGCTGTGGCCGCCCTCTGGTATGTGAAACAGGACCGCCAGGGGCGGATTACCATCGGCAAACCGGAGGCGCCGGCGGCGGGAGCGGACCGGGAAGGAACGGACGTCAACGCGGGGGGTGAGGAACAAAACCAAAATACTGCCGGCGGGGAGCCGGCCGGGGAAGAGACGGACGCTGCGGCTGCCGGTCCGGGACTGGACCCGGAAAGCTGGGATCTGGAAAGCAGCCGGGACTTTTTTGTTGAATACCGCATGCAGCGGGAGCGCGTGCGGGCAAACGAAATTGAAATGCTGGAGCGGATGATTGAAAACCCCAATATTTCCCCGGAAGGGAAGAAAAAAGCGGAGGCACAGCTGCTGTCCCTGACCGCCACCATGGAAGAAGAACTGCTGGTGGAGAATATGCTGAAAGCACAGGGGTACAAGGATGTCATTATTTTTACGAAAGAGGGCCAGGCCAGCGTGGTGGTGCAGGCAGTGAAACTGAATGAAGAGCAGTTTTTGCAGATTGCGGAAACTGTCAGCAATGCCACGGGGGTAAGAATGGAAAATATTGCTGTCCTGGAACACGGCAGCATACCGGGCAAGGAATAAGCTGTCCGGCACGGGCTGTACATTGTGTTGGTGCCATTTCTCTGGTATAATATAGAATGTTATAGCAAGAGCTGTAATGTGGGAGGTGTATTCGTTGTCCGTACAGGAGGATATTATCCCGACTGAGCTGGGGAATATCAGGATTGCTGACGAAGTGGTAGCCATTATTGCCGGTATTGCCGCCTCGGAAGTGGAAGGCGTGGCCGGAATGAGCGGCGGTATTGCCGGCGGTATTGCCGATATGCTGGGAAAACGCAACCTGTCCAAAGGGATCAAAGTAGAAGTGGGAGACAAGCAGGCTGCCATTGATATTTTTGTGGTCGTCCGCTACGGCACCCGCATACCGGATGTGGCCTGGAAAATCCAGGAGCGGTGCAAACATGCGGTGGAATCCATGACCGGCCTGGAAGTAACAAGGATTAATGTCCATGTCCAGGGTGTCAGCTTTGATACAGGCAAGGCGGAAGACAGCGAAGAGGAGCTGCGTGTACGCTAACGAGAAAAGCCCCTGTGCATGCAGGGGCTTCACCCATTTCCCGATCTTACGGCGCAAAGGAGTTGGAATAGCAAGTGAAAGCCCGTGAAAGACTATTGTTGATTTTGCTGGCCGTCATCGTGGGGGCGGTGGCCGTTGTTACGGGAGGTGCCGCCCTGAGGTGGATCCCGCTTTCCGTTTTGCGGACAAGCGTTGAGGCCGTTTCCGGCAGCGTGGAGTATGCCATCCTGTCCATTCTGCTTTTGGCCTTTGCCGTCTTTTTCCTCTTAAGCAGTATCCGGACAGGCGGGGAAAATGTGCAGACCATTGTGCAGATGGGGCCGCTGGGTGAAGTCAGGGTCAGCTTTAAAGCGGTGGAAAACCTGGTGTTAAAGGCGGCACGCGGCAGCAAGGGCGTGCAGGAAGTGAAAACACGCATCCAGAATACGGAACGTGGCCTGGTGATTTATCTCCGTGCCGTCTCCGCCCCTGACCAGAATATCCCGCAGGTAACCGCCGAACTGCAGCAACTGGTGAAGAATTACGTGGAGGAATCCACCGGCGTCACTGTGGCGGAAATTAAAGTGTTAATTGAAAATGTGGCCGGTGACATGATCAAGGCGGCTCGTTAACGAACCGAAGGAAGGTGTGGACATGTCAAGAAAAGCCTGGCGGCAGTTTCTGGCCGAACACTGGGGGAAAGTGCTGGGCGGCCTGGCAGGGCTGATTGTGGGGCTTGCCATCCTGCTTTTTGGCTGGCGCAGCCTGCTGCTTTTTGTTTGCATCGGGCTTGGTGTGTATCTCGGCCGGCTTTACGACAACCATGAAGGGCTGCAGCAATTTCTGCAGCGTTTCTGGCCGGACGGAGAGTGACGGGAGTGAAACTATGAGCCGGCGACTGGCAAGGGAAATAGCCTTTCAGACATTATTCCAGCGAGACCTGGGAAGAAACGAGACGGAGCCGGCCTTGTCCTTACTGGCAGCGGAAAGCGGGCTGGGCGGCGAATATGTGGACTTTGCCCGCGAGCTGGTGGAGGGGGCAGTCAGGGAACAAGAGACTATTGACCGGGCGATCAGCCGGTATTTGCAGCGCTGGGAATTAAACCGCCTGGCAGCCGTAGACCGCGCCCTTTTGCGCCTAGCTGCCTATGAACTGTTTTTTTTCCCCGATATTCCCGCCGCCGTTGCCATCAATGAAGCACTGGAATTGTGCAAGCGTTACCACAGCGAAGAGTCGGCCAAATTTTTAAACGGTGTGCTGGATAAAATTGCCCGTGAGCGTTCAGGCAACGGGGGGGTAAGCTAATGTTTCTCGGTATTGATACATCATGCTATACTACGTCCCTGGCTGTGTTGGACAACCAGGGACGTTTGCTTGCAGATGAAAGGAAACTTTTGCCGGTGGCGGCCGGACGCCGCGGGTTGCGCCAGTCTGAGGGCGTTTTTCTGCACCTGCAGCACCTGCCGCCGCTGATGGAAGCTTTGGCGGCGCAGCTGGGGCCGCTTTCTCTTTCCGCCGTTGGCGTCTCCTCTCGCCCGCGGCCGGTGGAAGGGTCCTATATGCCCGTGTTTACTGCCGGCACCTCCTTTGCCCGTGTGCTGGCAGCCACCTGCGGCATCCCCTGTCTACAGCTTTCACACCAGGAAGGACACCTGCTTGCGGGAATGTGGTCCATAGGCTTTACCGCGGATGGTTTTTATGCTCTGCACGTCTCCGGGGGGACGACGGAACTGCTGGCGGTGCAAACTGGGGACACGCTGCAAATCACGCTTGTGGGAGGGACACAGGATTTGCATGCCGGCCAGTTTATTGACCGCACCGGAGTGGCCCTGGGACTGCCCTTTCCAGCCGGACCACACCTGGAGGCGTTGGCAAAAACGGCGGCGCAAGCGGTACAGATTCCCATTTCCGTCAAGGATTGCATGCTTTCTTTTTCCGGACCGGAAAGTCATGTGCAGCGCCTGCTTGCCGACGGCAAAGCGGACAGGGCGGCCGTTGCCCGCGGGGTGGAACACTGCATTGCCAAATCGCTGCGGCGCATCATCTGCCATGCCGGCCATGAGCA
>DUUE01000430.1 GCA_012841735.1 Bacillota bacterium
TGGTGCAATCCTCGCTGGCAGCCCTGCTGAAAAAGGGATTTAAGGAAGACAGGATCTTCTTTGATAAATTCTGAAGTTCCCCTGTTTTCTTTGGCAATTTTACCATACACGCATGAGTATAACAAGGCATATACTTAAAACAACACATTTTATCTTGCAACGATTGTAGGTGAAATTTTGCATGTTCTGCTGACAACTTATCTGGTGCGCAGCGGTGTGCTGACACACGTCTGGGACCTGGTGCAGCAATTGCCGGTACATGGTATTGATGTTACCGTGGCCATTCTGCAAACGGGTGACGAACAGGGCGGCCCGGAACCCGGCTCCGGCCGGGATGAGTTCACAAATCTTCTGGGACCAATCGGCAGGAGTAAATACTTTTTCTTCCGCACTGCCGACGACCTGTCAGCCATTTGCCGGGAACAGAAAATTCAGCTGCTCCATGCCCATTCCAGGCTTGCCTATCCTGCCAGCCAGGCTGTCGCCAAAAGGCTGGGAATCCCCCTGGTGCTTACACTGCACGGTGTATTTCCCTGGCAAGAGTTTTACCCCTCCACCCTGAAGCAGGCACGGGCCATTATTGCTGTTGGTCCTGCCCAGGCCGCCGGCACAGAGCCGGTGCGTGAAAAGGTTGTGATTATCCCCAACGGGATTGATACGCAATATTTTCGTCCGCTACCGTCAGAGCCCCGGCGCAGGGGGGAGGAGCTGCACATTATTTGGTTTGGCCGGACAAACGGTGCTTCTTCCAGGGGAGTAACTGTTCTGGACCGGGCCGTTTATCTGCTGCGCAGCCGGGGATTCAGGATTAAAGCCACTTTGATCGGGAAAGCCGCGGATGTTTTTGTGCATGAATTTGAAACCCTGGACTGGGTTTCAGACCCGCTGCCTTATTTGCAGAGCGGGCATTTGGCATTCGGACACGGCAGGGCGCTGCGGGAGGCCATGTCCTGCGGCAATGTGGGGTTTTTGCTTGGCCACGGCTATGGCGGCCGGGTGGAAGCTTCCTGGTTTGCCGGCGACGATCCCCGCCCTGTCAGTGCAATTCCCCAGTACAATCTGCCCAAACCGGATGCAGAAATTATCGCCGCAGACATTGCCCGCTTTTACCATGATGAAAGACTGCTGGAACAGGCCCGCATTGATGCACGCCTGCTTGCGCTCTGCTGCTTTGATGTGCAGGAGATGATAAGAAAAACCATTGCCGTGTATGAAAACTGCCAAACCCCAAAATAAATCGGGCAGGCTTTGTTTCCCCTGTTTTCCGGTTCAGTGCCTGCTGCAGCAAGCAACTGGACCGGGAGCGGGCTGCTCCCGGTCCAGGGTGTACCGGGAAAAATAACTAGAGGTCGGCAGGCGGGGTATGGGGAATGCGTGCCACAATTTCCCCTTCGTATTCAAAGACGGCTTCAGTCCCGGCGGTAATTTCTCCAATGACGGCGGCCTGTGCTCCCTGTGCCCTGACGGCAGCCAGGACTTCGGCAACATCCTGCGGTGCAACCTGGAAGAGCATTCTGGCCTGCGTTTCACAGATAAAAATTTCTTCCGGGGTCAGCCTGGTTTTTGTCGGAACAGCCGAAAGGTTTACTTTGGCGCCCAGCCCGCCGAAACGGGTGGATTCGCTGACGGCGGCACCAATGCCTGCAGCACCCAGGTCGGAGCAGGCATTAATTTTGCCCGTCCTAATGGCCGCCAGGGAGGCTTCCATGGTGACCTTTTCTTCTGCAAAGAGGGCAACGGCAGGTCGCAGTTCGTCCACCAGGCCGGCGCGATAAAGGGTATCATTGCCGTCGTTGCCCGTTTCGCCCACAATAATCAACTGGTCTCCTACATTTTTCGCCGGCTTGGTAATAGGCTTGTCAACTACGAGCGGTCCGATTACGGACACA
>DUUE01000293.1 GCA_012841735.1 Bacillota bacterium
CCAAACCGAGGACAAGCAGATTGGAGCCGAAAAGCAAATACAGTCCCAGACCGAAAAACCCGGCCACAATTGTTGTTTTTGCCCGGTCAAAACCTTTCTGCAGGCCCACTGTAATACTGGGCTGGATACAGATGACAGCCGCTGTTCCCGCCAGGATAGGGAGCGAATACGGGATATATTTTGCCAAAAAAACGGACAGGGTTACGGCAACTCCAGTTTTTAAAGTGCGCGCCCCCGGAAAAAAAGAGATCCGCTTTAGAGTTTTCACGGCTTTCACCACCGCCTGTTTATATTTTCCTATTCTACTGCCCGGCCCGGTATCTGTCAAGGGATGGCGAAGCTTCCGCCCGCGCAAAACCTGCCTTCAAGAAAGTTGCAGCTCATGGTATAATGTTAAAGTCAGTGTATTATATGCATCCTATTTACACAATCACATTTGCAGCGGGAAAGCGGCACCAAGTTTCTGAATACTGACAAAAATCCAACAGGATTGCGGCAAAAAGAGGGAGTCGGTTTCATTTCCCTGGGCAGGTGCCCGCAGATAACAGTATGCCTGAAAGGAAAATGTAAAGTATGAACAAAAAAATAATTCAAATGCGCCCGGAATTAATGCTGTTTTTTATTTTAACAGCGTTTGTGGCCTTGGCTAATGGTTTGGGTGACGGTGTTTATTCCAATTACTTCAAAGAAGTATACCAGGTGACGGCATTTCAGCGCGGTTTGATAGAGTTTCCCCGGGAACTGCCCGGTCTGTTGTGCGCCCTTTTCATCGGGGCCCTCTCCTTTCTGGGAGACCTGAAAGTGGCTTTTCTGACACAGCTTTTTGCCATTATCGGTGTTGCAGTCTTGGGGCTTTTTACCCCGTCTTTTGCCGTAATGCTTATTTTTCTTTTTATTAATTCTGTGGGTTTGCATCTCTATATGCCGCTGCAGGATGCCATCGGCATGTCACTGGCCGAACAGGATATGATCGGGCGCCGCATGGGACAGTATTCAAGTGTCAGGGCCGCCTTTTCCCTGGTGGCGGCACTGTTGATTTTCTTCGGTTTCCGCACCGGCTTTTTCAGTTTTGCCACCCCGGTAAAAACAGTTTTTCTGGCGTCGGCCGCAGCATATGTTGTAGCCATGTTTGTCACAACACTTATGATCCGCCGTGTCCCACGCAGGCAGGCGGTACAACACCGCAAGAAAGTTGTCTGGCGCAGGCAGTACGGTTACTTTTACCTGCTGACAATACTGCACGGTGTCCAGAAACAGATTGCTTTTGTTTACGGCACCTGGGTTATTGTGGATGTACTCCTGAAGCGGGCGGATACATTGGCCCTGCTTTCCATTGCGGGCGGTTTTATTTCCATCTTTTTTGTCAACCTGCTGGGCCGCTGGATGGACCGTTACGGGATTAAACGCATGATGTTTGTGGAGGCGCTGGCTTTTATCGGCCTCTACATAATTTTTGGCTGTGTGGTCTGGGGGATTACATCTGGAACGCTCCCGTCTGAAGGATGGGCAGTATGGTTTATCTACCTGCTTTTTATTCTTGACAGGCTTTCCATGCAGATTGGCATGGTTCGTGCAATTTATATGCGCTCCATTGCCTGGAGTGAAGAAGAAGTTACTTCCACCCTTTCCATGGGAGTAAGTCTTGACCATGTTGTTTCCATCCTGGCCGCCATCTGTGGCGGCTTTGTCTGGTCGCAGTGGGGCAGCCATTGGGTCTTCTTCATGGCCGCCGCCTTTTCACTCGGCAATTTATATGTAGCCTTGCGTGTCCAGCCGGAAAAAGAACAGGCGGAAGCTGCGGCCATGCGCCTCAGGCTCCGGGAAAGCGGCACGGCTATTTCTTAATAATCCCTGAATAATACGTGGTGAAGAGGAAAAATTTGTACTGACAACGAATTAGAAGCCACGTCTAACTTACAAACGAAAGAGAGGATGAAAAGCATGGAAAATTATGATGCAGTTCTGGAATTTTTCAAACAAGCGACTGAACCGGTAAGCGCAGGCCAGGTTGCGGACGGAACCGGACTTGACAGAAAACAAGTTGACAAAATAATGAACAAAATGAAAAAAGAAGGCACAATCGTGTCTCCCAAACGCTGTTACTGGGAAATTAAAAAATAGTTGCACCATACAGCAGTAAGCGGCCCGCTGCAGGCGGGCCGTTAATATTTTCAGGGCGTGCCGGGCTGTATCTCTACGTCAATATTTTTTTGATAACTTATTTGCCAATTTTAAGAGGTTAGCGAAGATCATTTTATTTGCCGAATGTATTGCCAATGCGGATCCCCCGTGTGGCAACGGCAGAATCCGTAGAAGTTATCTTAATAGCATTGATGTTAGAAGATAGGAAAGTTTTATGCTCATGAGGTGAGCGTAGACAGCTTATTCAGTCCCGCTAACAAAATACCAAAACAAGAGCTATTGCATGGTAAAATAATTTTTCCCCTCTTCGTTATAAAACTGCACAGTTACACTCTTCCTGCCCTGAACACAAAAGGAGTTAAGTGAAGAAGTCGTTTGCTTTTAATGATTTTACTTTTTGCCATCCGCCGACAGCACAAGAATTTAATATTACCGTTGAGATCAGTAAAAGAGCGACTAAGAGATATCTCACAGTTTTCACTTCCCTTTACTGCAATTTTTGCCCAAAAGTAACTCCTTTTTCCCGTTCTATATCTAGAACCAGACCTTATGGACCGGGAGCGGCTCTTACTGATTTAGAGTGCCGTCCCAAAGGGGGAAGTCCGCAAGGTATTCACCTTCCACAGCCGGAACGTAGAAATAACCATACTCCAATTCTTCAGGTATATTATCAGCAATGTCAGTTTTTACGACAAAATGATAATAAGGCAAAAAGAATGGGACATTGTCGCGTATAATATAAATTAGTTCAACATTAATGACATGCTCAGCCTTGATAGTACCATCAATTAGTTCTTCTTCGGGAACCGGAGTAATATAGTTTCCCGCCAACAACAGGTCACGCGCCTGCTCTGCTGTAATGATTGGATAATCGCCAATTTTTTGGGAAGACCTGAAATGGTTATTTTTTTCAATGGTCCATAACCCATGCTGGTGCGGTGTAAAAAAGACGGAATTAAAATTGTAGTTCAATATTTTTTCCGTCAGATTGCCTGCACCGTCATATACCTGGTAGTATCTTGTATGACCGCTATCAAAGTGATAAGCAACCCATGTTATTTTTTCCG
>DUUE01000385.1 GCA_012841735.1 Bacillota bacterium
GGCATCGGCGGCCAGCAGCAGCAATTTTGCCTTGCCGGAACGGATGGCTGCCAGGTTCGCCTCCTCCTGCCAGCAGATCCTCCCCGCCCGCCGGGCCAGCCCCAAAAGAGACAGGATTTTAGCACTCTTCATCCGCATCGTCATCCGGAAGCTGTGCTGCCAGATCCGCATAAACGGCAGGCGATACAGGATGGTTCAGGCTACGCTCAAACCTTTTGCCTTTCACAGCCAGCTCAAGGCACCTGCGTTTCCTGCAAATATAGGTGCCGCGACCGGCTTTTTTTCCTGTGGCATCAATTTCAATCTCCCCCTGCGGGGTCCGGACAATACGGATGAGTTCGCGTTTTGCTTTCTGCTCCTGGCACCCGATACAGGTTCGCAGCGGGACTCTACGCTTTTTCATTATCCTCATCCCTCCTGCCCGCTTCCATAACGTCGTCAGCAGGCGTTTCCGCCACTTCCTGAGCCCGCACTTCACTCTTTGTTGCCTGAGATGAAGCCAGTTTTTCAGCCGCCCTGCTTTCACTGGTAATATCTATTTTCCATCCAGTCAGCTTTGCGGCCAGCCGCGCATTCTGTCCTTCCTTGCCAATGGCAAGGGAAAGCTGGTAATCCGGGACAATAACACTGGCAAGCTTTTGTTCCGGATGCAGCTCCACAGAAACTACTTTGGAGGGAGACAAGGCATTGGCGACGAAAACCTGCGGATCTTCATCCCACTTTACAATATCGATTTTTTCCCCGCGCAATTCATTGACAATAGCCTGGACCCGGGCTCCTTTAGGCCCCACACAGGCACCGACAGGGTCCACATCTTTATTTTTTGACCAGACTGCCAGTTTGGAACGATAACCCGCTTCCCGCGCCACCGATTTGATTTCCACGGTGCCGTCATATATCTCCGGCACTTCCAGTTCGAAAAGCCGTTTCAACAGTCCCGGGTGCGTCCGGGAAAGAAAAATCTGCGGGCCTTTTGTCGTTTTCCTGACCTCTGTGATATATGCCTTAATTCTTTCTCCCTGCCTGTAATCATCGCCCGGCATCTGTTCCGTAGCCAAAAGCAAAGCCTCGGCTTTTCCCAGATCGACGATAATATTCTTTTGTTCACTGCGTTGCACAATACCGGTAATAATATCTTCTTCCCGGTCAATATATTCGTCAAAAACCAATTCTCTCTCCGCTTCCCGGATACGCTGAATAACCACTTGTTTTGCCGTCTGGGCGGCAATTCTGCCGAAATTTTTCGGTGTTACTTCCCTCTCTATCACATCGTTTGGCTGGTAAGCGGGATCAATCTCACGTGCTTCCGCAAGTGAAATCTCCAGCTGCGGCTGCAAAACTTCCTCCACCACAGTCAGGCGGGTATACACTTTAATGTTGCCCGTTTCCCTGTCCAGGTGCACACGGACGTTTGCCGCCGTATTAAAATTACGTTTATAAGCAGAGACAAGAGCCGCTTCAATTGCTTCAAATAAAATTTCCTTTTTTATGCCTTTCTCCTGCTCAATTGCCGCCAGGGCAGCCAAAAATTCTTCGTTCATTTTACTTTACCTCCTTTCCACCGGTCTTCAAAGGCAAGATTGGACTTGGCCACTTGCTCCAGAGGAAGACGGACAATCCCCCTGTCATCAGTTTCCAGCAAAATATGATCAGCCTCCAGTCCCTTCAGTACTCCCCGGAACACCTTTTGTCCGTCGAGGGGCGCAAATAATTTTACTACAGCCGGTCTTCCCTGAAAGCGGAGGTAATCATCCGCTTTCTTCAGCGGCCTTTCAATCCCGGGGGAAGAAACCTGCAGCATATAACTGTGAGGTATGGGGTCAAGGCGGTCCAGTTCACTGTCCAACAGCCGGCTCATGGCTTCACAGTCATCAAGCGTAACTCCGCCTTCCTTGTCAATCAGGAAACGCAGTACATGCCGCCCGCCTTCCCGCACAAATTCCACATCCACCAGCTCAAGTCCCAATTGCACGGCAAAGGGCTCGGCAAGCCTTGTCATTTTTTCTGTCAGTTGTGACATGTCAACCCCTCCACATGCTGTATACTCCGGCACCTGCATCTGCTTTATTATTACCCAAAGCGGTGAAAAATCCGGAAGGAGCTGCGACCAAAAATTTAGAGTGGGCGGGCCCACTCTACGCGCATGCTTCACAATTGTACTCGCAGTAATTTTACCACACCTGGCAGAAATCCGCAAGTATGACAAAAACAGTGCCTGCAGCATCTTTGTGCCGCGGCAGGACTGCCATTTATATTATACCACCTTTTGTCCCCTAATATAATGATAAAACTGCCCTCCCTGCCAGCGGGGCAGGATGAAGGCAGTAACAATTTTTCA
Source organism: Bacillota bacterium (assembly GCA_012841735.1). Taxonomy (GTDB): domain Bacteria; phylum Bacillota; class Dethiobacteria; order Dethiobacterales; family Dethiobacteraceae; genus DUUE01. Next base: position 2,339 of record DUUE01000385.1, read on the forward strand.
CTGTAGCCCCCGGCTTAAAAATAGCCAAGGATTTTCAGCGAAAAGGGCACGCAGACAGCAACCGTCGCAGCCAGAATTACCTGGATAAACGCCGTTGCTTTTGGCATTTCCAACATCTTATAATATCCCGTCATATAAGTAATGAGGGGAACTGTATCCAGCGGCAGCAGGTAACAGTTTGCCACTGTCAGGCCCAGCACCATCATCGGCATAACCGGCGTGATACCCATATTATTTGCCAGCCCCACCAGCGGTACGGACAGCAGGGGTATGAGTGCCGGGGCAACGGGTACAACAATCAGCAATAAAAAGAC
>DUUE01000232.1 GCA_012841735.1 Bacillota bacterium
CTATACGGCAGCAGCGGGCGGCCGTGGAGAAAGCGGCTGAACGGTATGAACCGCTGGTGGAGCTGCAGCAGAGCGTCAATGTGAAAAAAGAGCTGCTGACGGTAGCCATGGGGGCGGAATTTGGCTGGCGGGAGACGCTTGCCGCCCTGGGGGCAAAGATTCCGGCCGATGTCTGGCTGACAAACATGGACCTTATTTTTGAGGACGAGTATGGCATGCTGACACTTTACGGGCTCACCTATAACCATCCCGCCACCGCCAGGTGGGCGGAAGAGCTGGCCACCGCCGGCAATATTTCCGCTGTGCGGATCGGCTTTTCCGCGGTGGAGAAAAGTGAAGACAGTGAACTGGTGCGTTTTGAACTCCGGGCGCAGGTAGCTCCCGGGGAACTTTATCAGCCGCCTGGGGGGAGTGAAGAATGATGCAAAAAAGACGGCCCCCGCTGGCATTGCTTGTAATGTCTCTTGTCCTGGTGGCGGCACTTGTTTTGTGCTACCTGCAGCTGCGGGACTGGCAACTGCAGCAGGAGACACTGGATGTGGAAAAACAGGAGCTCCAGCTCAGTGAATTGAGACTGGCCGCGCTGCAGAAGCAGGAGCAGCAGAAGCAGCGGCTGGAGGAAGAACTGGAGCTGCTGACACAGCTTTTACCGGATGAACCGGCCGAGGCCAGGCTTCTGGTGGACCTGCAGGCCGGGGCGGACCTGTCGGGCATGGCTTTGCTGCAGGTCCGTTACGGTGAGTATGTGGAAAGAGACGGTTTTTTGGAGATCCCGCTGGAGCTGCAGCTTGAGGGTACATATTTTGGGCTGATGTCTTTTCTTGACTACCTGAACCTGGCGGAGCGGGCGTTACGCCTGCAGCAGCTGCGCGTGGATGAAAACAGTGAGACGGAAAATCTTTCCGTCTACATGACGGCAAGCGTATTTTACGTGCAGGAATAGAGGTATGGCCATGAAGCGTGTATGGTTTCTCCTGCTGCTTTTACTGGTGGCTGTCGGCTGCAGCCGGAATCTGGAGCAGCCGCTGCCGCCGGCCGGCGGCGGGGAGGAGGAAATAAAAGCGGTGCTCCCTGTTGTTGCCGGTGATCTGCCGGCACGCGATCCGTTTCTCGCGCAGCAGGGGGAGGCGGTTGCCCGGGATGCGGCACAAGTGCCTGCGACCGGCCGTGATCCTTTCGGGCGCACTGCGGACGAGCCGGGTAGTGAGCAGGAGGCAGTTGCCGTCACAGGCAGCGGGCGGGATCCTTTCCGCGAAGGCGGGGAACAGCCGCCGGTGGAGGAGCCGGACGGGCCCCTGCCTGCGGGGCGGGTGGAAATAGAGCTTTTTGTCCGGACCCGCTGCTGGCTGGATGTGTTTGTTGACGGGGAGCGGGTGCTGCGGGACAATGTGTCGGCCGGCGAAACACTGCGCTGGCAGGGCGGGCGCGTAGAACTGGCGCAGGTGGGACGCAGCTGGGCGGTGGAACTGAAGGTGAACGGCCGGGACGTGGGGCTGCTGGAGGAACTGGCGGCTGAATTTGACCGCGGGCCCCTTGTCAGAAGCGGCGCCAGGATTACCCTGCAACGCAAATACCCGGGAGGTGTGCTGGTGGGGCTGCTGTTCAGCGCCACAGAGTAGGAGCGTGCAAACATGAGGAGATACGGAGTACAGGATTTGTTGGGGAGGCGTCTGGTTCAGGAAGGGGTTATTACAGAAGAGCAGCTGGAAAAGGCACTGCGTTACCGGGAGGAACATGAAGGGGACAGGCTGCCCCTGGGGAAGGTTCTGGTCCGGCTGGGATACTGCAAAGAAGAGGATATTGCCAGGGTGATAGCCAGGCGCGCCGGCGTTCCTTTTGTCAGCCTGGAAAACTATGCGGTCAATGAGGCGGCCATGGTAACCGTTCCGGCGGATATTGCCAGGCGGTACCGGGCGCTGCCCATTAATTTTACGGAGGACGGTCGCCTGCTGGTGGCCATGGAGCAGCCGCTGGATATCCTGGCGCTGGACGACCTGCGGGTGCTCACAGGCTATAATATCCAGCCGGTGGCGGTGACAGACAGCGAGCTGGAAGCGGCAATCAATAATTACAGCCAGGCCAGTGTGAGCGTGGAAGGGATAACTGATGAGTATGTAAGCCCGGAGGACGATCCGGCGGAGGAAGCGCACACGGCCAATGTGGACGCGGAAAAGCCGGCCGTCCAGCTGGCCAACATAATCCTGTCGCAGGCTGTCAACTCCAAGGCCAGCGACGTCCATATTGAAGTGTATGAAAAAACCTTGCGGGTCCGTTTCCGCATTGACGGTGTCCTGCATGATGTCATGAGCCCGCCGCGGCGGATGCACGGCCCGCTGGTTTCACGTTTTAAAATTATGGCAAATATGAATATTGCGGAGCGGCGCGTCCCCCAGGACGGGCGCATGTCGATCAGGGTGGAGGGGCGCACCGTGGACGTGCGGGTGGCCACCATGCCCGCCAGTTTCGGCGA
>DUUE01000057.1 GCA_012841735.1 Bacillota bacterium
CGGGGACAATGTGCAAATGAAGATTGAACTGATCACGCCCATTGCCATTGAGGAAGGCCTGCGTTTTGCCATCCGTGAAGGCGGCAGGACCGTAGGCGCCGGCGTGGTGACCAGCATTATAGAATAAATAAACATTCAAACGAACATTGCAGCTGTCAAATAACCCCTGTGGCAGGCTTGCCGGCCACGGGGGTTATTACCCGTGGCACATGCTTGCGTTTTGCTGCCTGTTTTATCCAGCCGGAGTTAGGTGACAAAAGGTTTGACAACAGGCCTTGATGTGTGGTAAATTGGAAAAAGTGAAATCTCAGGTTTGCCTTGAGGTTTTATTTCAATGCCCACAGTTATTAGCCCAGATTGTGTTGTAGGGGGTGGAAGCATGCGTGTGAAAATCACAATGGCTTGCGGTGAATGCAAGCGCCGGAATTATATCACCACCAAAAATAAGAGGACAACTCCGGACAGAATCGAACTGAACAAGTACTGCCCGTTCTGCAAAAAACATACTGCCCATAAAGAAACAAAGTAGTATGTTTTTGCCATTGGGTTTTGAGAAGGGTGTGTTATAATGGCCGCAAATCTGAAGGCGTTAGGCAAACACTTTAAAGATGTGAGGCAGGAATTAAAAAAAGTCCACTGGCCGAACCGCAGGGAGTTGGGGCTGTTTACCTCCATGGTGCTGACAGCCATTATTGTTGTCGGTTGCTTCTTCTGGCTGCTGGACACAGGCTTTACAGGCCTCCTGCGCCTGATTCTCCAATAGTAAGGAGGTGGGGGCCATCCCCTCGCCTATGGAAAAAAACTGGTATGTTGTACACACATATGCCGGCTATGAAAATAAAGTAAAAACAAACCTGGAAAAAAGAGTCGAATCCATGGAGATGCAGGACAAAATTTTCCGTGTCCTTGTTCCCATGGAAAAGGAAATGGAAATTAAAAACGGGAAGAAAAAAACTACGCTGAAGAAAGTCTTCCCGGGGTATGTGCTGGTTGAAATGATAATTACTGACGACTCCTGGTATGTGGTGCGCAACACACCCGGTGTGACAGGTTTTGTGGGGCCCGGCTCCAAGCCCATTCCCCTTTCCGAGACGGAAGTGGCACAAATTATGAAACAGATGGGCCTGGAAGAACCCAAACCCAAGATTGATTTTACTGTCGGTGAAACTGTGCGAGTGACGGAAGGGCCCTTTGCCAATTTTATCGGCAATGTGGAGGAGGTCCTGCCGGACCGGCGTAAAGTGAAAGTTCTTGTTTCCATGTTTGGCCGGGAGACACCGGTTGAACTTGAATTTTATCAGGTAGAAAAGCTTTCCTGAAAAGGAGGTGTAAATGATGGCAAAGAAAGTGAAAAGTATTATCAAACTGCAAATTCCTGCCGGCAAGGCAACTCCCGCACCTCCGGTCGGACCGGCTCTTGGCCAGCACGGTGTCAATATTATGGGTTTTTGCAAGGAGTTTAACGAGCGCACCGCCCACCAGGCCGGGTTGGTCATTCCCGTGGTTATTACCGTGATGGAAGACCGCTCCTTTACTTTTATTACTAAAACACCTCCCGCCGCCGTGCTGCTGAAAAAAGCTGCCGGCCTGGAAAAGGCATCCGGCAAGCCCAACAAGGATAAAGTGGCCACGCTGTCCCGGGACAAAGTGCGTGAAATTGCCGAGCTGAAAATGGAGGACCTGAATGCCAATGATGTGGAAGCCGCCATGCGCATGGTGGAAGGGACGGCACGCAGCATGGGAATTGTCATTCAGGGGTAAAGAACAAACATACTGTGGGAGAGGTTGGCCGCCTCGCACGTACCACAAGGAGGGATAAGAATGGCTAAACATGGTAAAAAATATCAGGAAGCGCTGAAACTGATTGACCGCAACAAGCAGTATGACCCGGAAGAAGCCATGGAACTGGTGAAGAAAACATCAGTGACCAAATTTGATGCCACGGTGGAACTGGCTGTTAACCTGGGCGTCAATCCGAAGCACGCCGATCAGCAGGTGCGCGGCGCCGTGGTGCTGCCTGCCGGGATCGGGAAAGCCGTGACGGTTGCCGTCTTTGCCAAGGGTGAAAAGGCCAGGGAAGCGGAAGCGGCCGGTGCCGATTTTGTCGGCGCGGAAGACTTGGTTGCCAAAGTTGAAGGCGGCTGGTTTGCTTTTGACGTGGCCGTGGCTACTCCCGACATGATGGGTATGGTCGGTAAGCTGGGCCGGATTCTCGGGCCCCGGGGATTAATGCCAAACCCGAAAACAGGGACGGTTACCATGGATATCACCCGCGCCGTTACTGAAATCAAAGCCGGTAAAGTGGAATACCGTGTGGACAAAAACGGCATTATCCATGTGCCCATCGGCAAAGTATCATTTGACCCGGAGAAGCTTTTGACCAACTTCTATACTGTCATTGATACACTGGTGAAAGCCAAGCCGCCCGCGGCCAAAGGACAGTATCTGCGCGCCATTACCGTGGCCTCAACCATGGGCCCCGGCATTCCGGTGAACACGCAGAAAGCGGCCGCCCTGGGCAAGGCAAAATAAAGTGGAAAATTAACGGGAGAATTCCCGAAAGCACATAAAATGGATACTCCGTTGTGACTGCAGACAGCAGGTGCCCTTCCGGGCTTAAGGAGCAATCGCCTGCCGAGGTCGGAACGCCGTCTCTTTGTTTTTAAACAAATGATGGCCTCCGTGTGTCTGCACGGAGGCCATTTTGGTGCAAAGTTCCGTAAAGGAGGTGGAACATTGAGTATCAGCAGGGAAACAAAAGAAAAAATCGTTGCTGAAGTAAAAGAAGATCTGGGCCGGGCGAAAGCCGCCATTGTTACCGACTACCGCGGCCTGAATGTGGAGCAGATCACCTCACTGCGCCGTGCCCTGCGGGCAGAAAAAGTCAAATATGCGGTGGTGAAGAACACCCTGGCTAAAAGGGCCGCCCACGATCTGGGCGTAACCGGGCTGGACACATACCTGGAAGGTCCCACGGCCATTGCGTACGGCTTTGAAGACCCGGTGGCACCGGCCAAAATTTTAACCAAATTCGCCAAAGAGTTTGAGAGCCTGAAATTAAAAGGCGGGTTGCTTGAAGGGGCCCCGATGGACATTGCCATGATTAAAACCCTGGCCGACCTGCCTTCCCGCGAAGTCCTGCTGGCCAAAGTGGCCGGTGCCTTTGCCGCTCCCATGACGGGCTTTGCCGGTGCGGCTCAGGCGCTGCTCCGGAAGTTTGTTGGTACGCTTGATGCTGTCCGTGAAAAGAAAGCGGCAGAGGCGTAATGCATGCCCGGCGAGTGCCGGGAAAAAACTTTAATTTTAAATAACAGGAGGATTTACAATATGTCCAAAGTTGCCGAGGTATTGGAAATAGTAAAAGGGATGACAGTCCTGGAACTGGCTGAACTGGTGAAAGCCTTTGAGGAAGAATTCGGTGTAACGGCTGCCGCTCCGGTGGCCATGGCCGCCATGCCGGCCGCCGGCGGCGATGCGCCCGCTGCGGAAGAGCAGACAGAATTTGATGTTATCCTGACTGGTGTCGGTGAAAAGAAAGTTGCCGTCATTAAAGTTGTCCGCGAAGTTACCAGCCTGGGTCTGAAAGAAGCCAAGGAACTGGTTGACAACGCTCCCAAGCCTGTAAAGGAAAAAGTCAGCAAAGAGGAAGCCGAAGCTCTGAAGGCAAAACTGGAAGAAGCCGGTGCCACAGTCGAAATCAAGTAGTTTTAGCCACTATTAAAAAGGCGCCCTCATACGGGCGCCTTTTGCCCTTTTTGCTGCCGGATAACCTGCAATTAACCAATTGACTAAACTTACATTTCTTTATTTGACTTCTGGTAATGTTTGTGATATTATTATAAACTGCTTAACAATGCCTTCTTTACTAGAATTATGTATACTACGCAAGTAAGCTGGAAAAAATAAGACGTTACCATGTTTTGTTATCAAGCGGGTAAAACTTAAATAAAGAAGGTATTGTTGTTTTTGTTTTGCAGAAAATCGGCTGTTGCATCTGCACGCCGCGGCGTTCTGCTTGGCAAAAACGCAACTTTGCTGCTGACGGGTAAAACCTAGGGACGGGAGTGAATGCCTGAAATGTTCAAAGAGATCGATGCGGGAACCAGGAAGCGTCGCAGCTATGCCAGAATTGAAGAAGTCCTGGAGCTGCCCAATCTGATTGAGGTCCAGCAGGCCTCCTACCAGTGGTTCCTCACAGAGGGGCTCCAGGAGATGTTTGACGAAATTTCCCCGATTCAGGATTTTACGGGGAACCTGGTGCTGGAGTTTATCAGTTATTCTCTGGGCGAACCCAAATATTCCGTAGATGAATGTAAGGAGCGCGATGCCACCTATTCGGTGCCCCTGCGTGTCCGTGTCCGCCTCATTAACAAAGAGACCGGCGAGGTCAAAGAACAGGAAGTCTTTATGGGAGATTTCCCGCTGATGACGGAAAACGGGACTTTTATTATCAACGGGGCGGAACGTGTGATTGTCAGCCAGCTGGTCCGCTCTCCCGGCGTCTACTTTAACAGCCAGATTGACTTCAGCGGCAAAGTGCTTTATGAAGGGACAATTATTCCTAACCGCGGGGCGTGGCTGGAGTTTGAGACCGATGTAAATGACGTGATTTATGTCCGTGTGGACCGTACCCGGAAAGTGCCGGTTACGGTGCTGTTGCGTGCCATAGGTTACGGCCAGAACAATGAGATACTCCACCTCTACGATCACGACCCGCGCATCCTGGCCACCCTGGAGAAAGACCACACCGATTCTTTTGAATCGGGCATCCTGGAGATTTACAAGCGGTTGCGTCCGGGTGAGCCGCTGAACGTGGAGAATGCCCGTTCTCTGTTTGAGTCGCTCTTTTTTGAACCGAAAAGGTATGATTTTGCCCATGTGGGCCGTTATAAAATGAATAAAAAACTTTCCTTTATTCCACGTGCCGTTCACCAAAGACTGGCGGACCATGTCATGGATGATGACGGGAAAGTGCTTGCCCGTGCCGGTGAGACGATTACGCTGGAAATGGCGCGCATGTTCGAAGAAAAGGGCATTTCCAGGATCCGCATTGAATATAATGAGCGGGAAATTATCGTCATGAACAATGAAAATGTGAACCCCAGGATCCGGCATCTCACCAAAGAAGATATTGTGGGTACAATCGGCTATCTCCTGAATTTAATGGACGGCCTGGGGAGTGTGGATGATATTGACCACCTGGGCAACCGCCGCCTGCGCAGCGTGGGCGAACTGCTGCAGAACCAGTTTCGAATCGGCCTTTCCCGCATGGAGCGTGTGGTGCGGGAGCGGATGACGATTCAGGATGTGGAAGCCATCACCCCGCAGGCATTAATTAATATCCGCCCGGTAATTGCGGCGGTGAAAGAGTTTTTCGGTTCCAGCCAACTGTCCCAGTTTATGGATCAGACCAACCCGCTGGCCGAACTGACACATAAAAGACGCCTTTCCGCCCTGGGCCCCGGCGGCCTGAGCCGTGAGCGCGCCGGTTTTGAGGTGCGGGACGTGCACCACTCCCACTATGGGAGAATGTGCCCCATCGAGACCCCTGAAGGACCCAACATCGGCCTCATCGGTTCCCTTTCCACCTACGGCCGCATCAATGAATACGGTTTTATAGAAACGCCTTACAGGAAAGTGAACAAAGAAATCGGCCGCGTCACCGAAGAAATTGTCTACCTGACCGCGGACGATGAAGATAATTATACCATTGCCCAGGCCAACGCCGAGCTGGATGAAAACGGCTATTTTCTGAGCAACCGTATCACCTGCCGCTATAAAAATGAAACGGTGATGCGTCCGCCGCAGGCCATAGATTTTATGGATGTGTCGCCCAAGCAGCTTGTCTCCGTGGCCACTGCACTCATTCCTTTCCTGGAAAATGATGATGCCAACCGCGCCCTGATGGGTTCCAACATGCAGCGCCAGGCCGTTCCCCTGCTGCAGACAGACGCACCCCTGGTGGGGACAGGCATGGAGTATAAAACGGCAAAAGACTCCGGTGTTGTGATCGTAGCCAAAAATGCGGGAGAAGTTGTTTATGTAGCCGCCGACAAAATTGTCGTCCGCCGGCAGGACGATCCCGACGGACCCAATGTGGTGATTAACGGCCGGACAGGGGAAATATTCCCCGGCAAGCAGTTTGGCAATTACCAGCGCGGCTGTGACATTTACACACTGCAGAAATATAACCGTTCCAACCAGGGCACCTGCATGAACCAGAAGCCCATAGTCAGGAAAGGCCAAATGGTAGTCGCCAATCAGGTTATTGCCGACGGCCCTTCCACGAACCAGGGCGAACTTGCTCTTGGCCGCAATGTGCTGGTGGCTTTCATGCCCTGGGAAGGGTATAACTACGAGGATGCCATTCTGTTAAGCGAAAAACTGGTGAAAGAGGATATTTTCACCTCCATTCATATAGAAGAATATGAGTCGGAAGCGCGGGACACCAAGCTGGGCCCGGAAGAGATTACGCGGGATATCCCCAATGTGGGCGAGGATGCTTTAAAAGATTTGGATGAACGGGGGATTATCCGCATCGGGGCGGAAGTCCGTGCCGGAGATATTCTGGTCGGCAAGGTCACGCCCAAGGGAGAAACGGAACTGACGGCGGAAGAACGCCTGCTCCGGGCCATTTTTGGCGAGAAGGCGCGGGAAGTACGTGACACTTCCCTGCGTGTCCCCCATGGCGAGGCCGGCATGGTGGTGGATGTCAAAGTCTTTTCCCGTGAACAGGGTGATGAACTGCCGCCGGGTGTCAACCAGCTGGTGCGGGTCTATGTGGCCCAGAAACGTAAAATCTCCGAAGGGGATAAAATGGCCGGCCGCCACGGCAACAAAGGGGTAATTGCCCGTATCCTGCCGGAAGAGGATATGCCGTTTTTACCCGACGGGACACCGGTGGAAATAGTGCTTAACCCGCTGGGTGTGCCGTCGCGGATGAATATCGGCCAGATCCTGGAGACCCACCTGGGGTGGGCCGCCAAAACGCTGGGCATTTATGTGGCCTCTCCCGTTTTTGACGGCGCCCGGGAAGATGACGTGCTCAATGCCTTAAAAGAAGCAAGCCTGCCGGAATCCGGCAAGACACTGCTTTTTGACGGACGCACCGGCGAACCATTTGACAATGAAATAACGGTCGGCTATGTCTATATGCTGAAACTGGCCCACCTGGTTGACGATAAAATACATGCCCGCTCCACCGGACCTTACTCCCTGGTCACGCAGCAGCCCCTGGGCGGCAAAGCCCAGTTTGGCGGGCAGCGGTTCGGGGAAATGGAAGTCTGGGCACTGGAGGCATACGGTGCCGCTTACACACTGCAGGAAATACTGACCGTGAAATCGGACGATGTGGTGGGGCGCGTCAAAACATACGAAGCAATTGTCAAAGGCGAAAATATCCCCGAGCCCGGCGTACCGGAGTCATTTAAAGTCCTGGTCAAGGAACTGCAGAGCCTGGGGATGGACGTCAAGGTTGTGGATGAGGAGGCGGGCGAGCTGGAAATCCGGGAAAGCGAAGACGACGGCGAAGTCCGCGACCTGGGAGTCAACATTGAAGGCGAAGAAGAGGAAGAACAGCCGGTGGCTGTAGACGACCGGGGCAGTGATGCGATCCTGGAGGAAGAGGAGGAAGGCGAAGACCCTGATGAGCTGGAGGACCTTCCGGAACCGGAACTGTCACAGCTGGTAATTGACGAAGAAGATGCCGGCGAAGATGACAACAGTCTCAACCTGGATGACGATCTTACCCTGGATCTGGATACGAACCTGGCCGATGACCTGGAAGAACTGGATGATGATTTGGCAGATCTGGATGACGATTTTGCCTACGATGAAGAAGATGATGAGTTAGGTTATCGCAGGCAAAAGAAGCGTTACAGCAGCTATGATGAGGATGAGGATGAGGAATAAGTCAGCACGGCGCGGCTTGTGTTTAAGGACCAAACGAAAGGGAGGAAATGCCCTTGCTGGATGTAAACAATTTTGATGCGATAAAAATCGGTCTGGCATCCCCCGAACAAATCCGGAAATGGTCACGGGGAGAAGTAAAAAAACCCGAAACCATTAACTACAGGACGCTGAAGCCGGAAAGGGAGGGCCTGTTTTGTGAAAAGATCTTCGGCCCGCAGAAAGACTGGGAGTGCCACTGCGGCAAATATAAACGTGTCCGCTACAAAGGGATAGTCTGCGACCGCTGCGGTGTGGAAGTGACACGGGCCAAAGTACGCCGGGAACGCATGGGCCATATCGAACTGGCGGCACCCGTTTCCCACATCTGGTATTTTAAGGGAATTCCCAGCCGTATGGGGCTGCTGTTAGACATGTCGCCGCGGGCATTGGAAAAAGTCCTTTATTTTGCCGCGTATGTGGTTATTGACCCGGGTGATACGGGCCTTTTGAAAAAGCAGCTGCTGACGGAAATGGAATACCGGGAATACAGGGAAAAGTATGACCATCTTTTCCGTGTCGGCCGCGGCTTTAAAGCCAAAATGGGTGCCGAAGCCATTAAAGAGTTGCTGCAGGAAATAGATCTGGACCAGTTGGTGAATGAGCTGCGGACGGAGCTGCGTTCCGCTACGGGCCAGAAAAAAATCCGTGCCGTCCGCCGGCTGGAAGTGGCCGAAGCTTTCCGCCAGTCCGGCAATGATCCTACCTGGATGATTCTGGAGGTTATTCCGGTCATACCGCCCGATTTGCGGCCCATGGTACAACTGGACGGCGGCCGTTTTGCCACCTCCGATTTAAATGACCTGTACCGGCGCGTGATTAACCGCAATAACCGCCTGAAACGC
>DUUE01000192.1 GCA_012841735.1 Bacillota bacterium
ATGACTTATCTGAAGGCCATTGAAGCAGGTGTGGACATTGTGGACACAGCCTGTTCACCCCTGGCACTGGGAGCGTCCCAGCCGCCCACGGAAAGCCTGGTGGCGGCCCTGGAAGGGACACCGTATGATACCGGTCTGTCGCTGGATTTGCTGGCCGAGGCAAGTGCTTACTTTAAAGAAGCAAAACAGGCTTATGACCGGCCGCCTGATGAAGCGCTGGGCGTGGACACAAATGTTCTCTCTTACCAGATTCCCGGCGGCATGATTTCCAACCTGGCCTCCCAACTGGCTTCCCAGAAAGCTTCCCACCTGCTGCCCCAGGTATTGGCGGAAGTTCCGCGAGTAAGGAAAGACCTGGGGTATCCTCCCCTGGTTACACCCACTTCCCAGATTGTGGGCAGCCAGGCAGTTTTCAATGTGCTCCTCGGGGAAAGATACAAAATGGTTTCCACGGAAGTAAAGAATTATGTTCGTGGCCTTTACGGCCGGCCGCCGGCCGCCGTGGATGAGAAGCTGCAGCAACAGCTTTTGGGAGCGGAAAAGCCTTTGGATGTGCGGCCCGCCGATTTGCTGGAACCACAAATGGGTACTGTCCCGGATGAAGTGAAGGATCTGGTGGAAAGCGAGGAAGACCTGCTTTCTTACTTGATGTTCCCGCAAGTGGCCGTTTCTTTCTTTAAGCGCCGCCGCGGGCTGGAGCCGCCCCTGGCGGCCGCAACTGCCGGCACCAAGGCAGCCGCAGGGAAGCAGCAGACAGCGGCTAAAACAGCGGACCTCTCACGGTTGGATACCATAGACAGCAGCCTTTTGCTGGAGATGGATGAAGTTATTGCCTACCCGGTGGCATAGATAAAAAGGTGCATTCACGGCCACACTAGAAAGAAAAGAAGGGGGCCTGAAAATGCACCGGGTGACTTTATATTCGGCAAACGGGTGAATTTACTGCCAGCGAGTGAAAGAGTTTCTTTCAGCCAGGCAGGTAAGCTTCAGGGAATACAATGTGGAAGAAGACAGGGAGGCGCGGGAAGAGATGCTATCCGTTTCCCGGCATGCCATTATTCCCACCGTTGTGGTGGACGGGGAAGCTGTCATCGGTTTTGATGCGGAAAAACTGGACAGACTGCTCTCCTGAACACGTCCGGAGCAGTATCTGCACTCTGTTTTGGCGGCTGTTTTGGCAGCGCAAGTTAATTGTTGACAAGTTCAGCGGGCTTCGATATAATAAGATTCAAATTTTTATCACGCCGTGACAAGCAATGAAGGGGGAAAGTATTCCCCGCCCGTCATTTCAGAGAGCCGGTGGGCGCTGTGAACCGGCAGACGGCGGAGAAGAAAGTCACCCCGAAGCTGCTCGCTGAACGCATTGCCAGTAGGCTGAGCCGGGTCCTGCCCGTTACTGCAGGATGCCTGAGGCCGGCCGGTGCCGGCGAATAAGGGTGGTACCGCGGAAGGATTCCTTTCGCCCCTTGCTGTCTGCAGGGGCGGAAGGTTTTTTTATATCATTCCGGCCGGGCCGGTGGATATCAGAGAGCGAGGAGGCAGTGAGTTTGAGTAGGATTATTTATGTAAACGGCCGTTATGTCAGGGAAGAGGAGGCCACCGTTTCTGTTTTTGACCACGGATTCCTGTATGGCGACGGTGTGTTCGAGGGGATTCGTGCTTATCAGGGAAAAGTTTTTAAACTGCGTGAACACCTGGACCGCCTGTATGAATCGGCAAAATCCATTTTGCTTGCCATCCCGGAGAGTTATGACGAAATGCTGGCAGCGGTGCTGGAAACAGTCCGCCGCAATAAGCTGCAGGATTCTTACATTCGCGTGGTCGTATCACGGGGAGCGGGCGATCTGGGACTGGATCCGCGCAAATGTCCCCGCGCCACCACAGTGATTATTGCCAGCTCCATTGTTCTTTATCCCCAGGAAATGTATGACAACGGCCTGGCGGTCATTACCGTTCCCACGCGGCGCAACGCGCCTGATGCGCTTGACCCGCAGATTAAATCGCTGAACTACCTGAACAATATCCTGATGAAACTGGAGGCCAATCAGGCCGGTGTCACGGAAGCCATTATGCTGAACGGCCAGGGGTACGTGGCGGAGGCGACCGCCGACAACGTCTTTATTGTGAAAAAAGGTGTGCTCATTACCCCGCCCACTTATCTGGGGGCTTTAAACGGCATCACCAGGCAGACCATCCTGGCGGAAGCCGCTGCCGCAGGCTACCCTGTGGCGGAAAGACCTTTTACACGTCATGAGCTTTACGTGGCGGACGAATGTTTCCTGACCGGGACGGCGGCCGAAGTCATCCCCGTTGTTTCTGTGGACAGCAGGCAGATCGGCGACGGCAAACCCGGCCCCGTTACCAGGGAATTGATTGCCCGTTACCGCCGCTTGGTCGGCAGTGAAGGGGAGCCGGTTTATCCGGCAATCTGAGACTGACAGGAGGAAGACAATGAACAGCGACAAGATGAAAAAAGGTGTGGAACGCGCACCGCACCGTTCCCTGCTGTATGCCATGGGGCTGGTGCGGGAAGAGCTTGACCGCCCGCTTATCGGTATTGTGAACGCGGCCAGCGATTTTGTTCCCGGGCATAAACACCTGCACCAACTGGCGGCGGCGGTGAAGGACGGCGTGCGGCTGGCCGGCGGCACACCTTTGGAGTTTTTTACCATTGGAGTGTGCGACGGCCTGGCCATGAACCACGAAGGGATGCATTATTCCCTGGCCAGCCGGGAACTAATTGCCGATTCCATTGAAGTGATGGTTCGTGCCCACCCGCTGGACGGGCTTGTCTTTCTCCCCAACTGCGACAAGATTGTTCCCGGTATGCTGATGGCCGCGGCCCGCCTGAACCTGCCCGCCGTGTTTGTCAGCGGCGGCCCCATGCTGGCCGGCAGGCACCGGGGCAAAGCGGTTGATTTAAACACTGTTTTTGAAGCTGTGGGCAGCGTCCGGGCGGGAAGCATGGACGCTGCGGAACTGGCAGAACTGGAATTGTCGGCCTGCCCCGGCTGCGGTTCCTGTTCAGGCATGTTTACAGCCAATTCCATGAACTGCATGACGGAAGTTTTGGGCATGGGCCTGCCGGGAAACGGTACAGTCCCCGCCATGACGGCGGCCCGTGAGCGCCTGGCGAAAGAGGCGGGGATGCGGGTGCTGGATGCGGTGCAAAGGCAACTGACACCCGGGATGATCCTGACGCAGCAGGCTTTTAACAATGCACTGACTGTGGATATGGCTCTGGGCTGTTCCACCAACACGGTGCTGCACCTGCCCGCCATTGCTCATGAAGTGGGTATCCGCCTTGACCTGGACTATATCAATACCATCAGTGAGCGCACACCGCAACTGTGCAAACTGGCCCCTGCCGGGGAGAACCATGTGGAAGACCTGCATGCCGCCGGCGGCATCCAGGCGGTAATGAAGCGGCTGGCGGAGAAAGGTTATATTGATACCGATTGCCTGACTGTCAGCGGCCTTACCGTGGGGCAACAGCTGGAAGGGGCACAGGTCCTTGATGAGTCGGTTATCCGTCCTTTTGACAATCCTTACAGCGCAAGCGGCGGCATCGCCATTCTACGGGGCAACCTGGCTCCTGACGGCGCTGTGGTCAAACAGGGGGCGGTGGCGCCGGAAATGCTGCAAAAAACGGGACCGGCCCGTGTTTTTGACAGTGAAGACGAGGCGGTGGCGGCCATTTTAGGCGGCAGGATCAGGAAAGGCGATGTGATAGTGATCCGCTATGAAGGGCCCAAGGGCGGCCCCGGGATGCGGGAAATGCTGACACCGACCGCCGCCGTGGCCGGTATGGGCCTGGACAAAGATGTGGCCCTTATTACAGACGGCCGTTTTTCCGGGGCAACACGGGGCGCTTCCATCGGCCATGTCTCACCGGAGGCCATGGAGCGGGGACCTATTGCCGCGGTGCGGGAAGGCGACCTGATTGCCATAGACATTCCCGCCCGCCGGCTGGAGCTTTTAATCAGTGAAGAGGAACTGCAAAAAAGACTGGCTGCGCTGACACTGCCCAAACCAAAAATTACTACGGGTTACCTGGCCCGCTATGCCAGGCTGGTTACCAGTGCCAGCACAGGTGCTGTGTTCAGAGAGGATGAGGCAACATGAAATTGAGCGGCGCGCATATGATTGTGGAAGCACTGAAAAGGGAAAATGTGGACGTTGTTTTCGGCTATCCCGGCGGCAAAGTGCTGAATTTGTACGATGTTCTGTATGATGCCGGCATTACCCACTATCTTTCCCGGCACGAACAGGGAGCCATCCATGCTGCGGACGGCTATGCCCGCGTCACGGGCAAGCCGGGGGTTGTTATTACCACTTCCGGACCCGGTGCCACCAACCTGGTGACAGGACTTGCCAATGCTTACATGGATTCTGTGCCCCTGGTGGCTTTTACCGGGCAGGTGGCCACTTCCCTGATCGGTACTGATGCTTTTCAGGAAGCCGATATTTTCGGCATTACCCTGCCGGTAACAAAGCACAACTACCTGGTAACAAACGTGGAGGACCTGCCGCGTATCATCAAGGAAGCATTTTATCTTGCCGCCACCGGCCGGCCGGGACCGGTCCTGATTGACCTGCCCACCGATGTCCAGTCGGCGGTGGGAGATTTCCGCTACCCGCAGGCTGTCAGCATACCCGGTTATAACCCGACATATGACGGCCACCCGGGGCAGATCAACAGGGCTGCCAAAGCCATTGCCAGGGCAAAAAAGCCCCTTATCTATGCCGGCGGTGGTGTGGTGATTTCCGGTGCCCATGAATTGCTGCGGCAACTGGCGGAAACGGCTGAGATTCCTGTAACCACCACCCTGATGGGAATAGGCGGTTTTCCCGGGGACCATCCCCTTTCCCTCGGCATGCTGGGGATGCACGGAACTTACTGGGCCAATATGGCCATGTATGAAACAGACCTGATCATTGCTGTCGGCGCCAGGTTTGACGACCGGGTTACGGGAAAATTAAGCCGTTTTGCCCAGGGGGCCAAAGTGGTGCATATTGATATTGATCCGGCGGAAATCGGGAAAAATGTGAGCGTTGATATTCCCATTGTGGGCGATGTGAAAAGGGTGCTGGTAGAACTGCTGAAAAAAGTGGAGCCGAAAACCCATCCGAACTGGCTGGCCCGGATAGAGGCCTGGCGGCAGGAAGCCCCCCTCACTTATGTGCAGGAGCCGGATGGCGAGATTCTGCCCCAGTATGTTATCGAATCCATTTTCCGGGAAACGAACGGGCGGGCGCTGATAGCCACGGAAGTGGGCCAGCACCAGATGTGGGTGGCCCAGTATTACCGCTTTACAAAACCGCGCGCTCTTGTTACCTCCGGCGGCCTGGGCACCATGGGATTCGGTTTGCCGGCGTCCCTGGGCCTGCAGATCGGCGCTCCCGGAGAGGTTGTTTTCTGTATTGCCGGAGACGGCAGTTTCCAGATGAACCTGCAGGAAATGGCAACGGCAGTTAGCTATAATCTTCCTGTCAAGGTGGCGATAATTAACAACCGGTATCTGGGCATGGTCCGCCAGTGGCAGGAACTGTTTTACAGGAAAAGGTATTCTGCTGTAGATCTTGAGCAGAGCCCCGATTTTGTCAAACTGGCGGAAGCTTTCGGAGCCTGCGGGCTGCGGGCGGAAAAACCGCAGGAAGTGGTGCCGGCCATCAGGAAAGCCCTGGAGATCCCCGGGCCGGTGGTAATTGATTTCCGTGTGCGTGCGGACGAAAATGTTTTTCCCATGGTTCCGCCCAACAGTCCCATTAATGAAATGGTGAGGGGGGGTTCCGTGTGAAGCATATCCTGGCGGTGCTGGTAGAAAACAAGCCCGGTGTTCTGGTCCGTGTTGCCGGCCTCTTTGCCAGGCGTGGCTTTAACATTGAAAGCCTGGCGGTGGGAAAGACGGTTGACCCGGCTATTTCCCGCATGACCATTGAACTGGAAGCGGATGAAAAAACACTGGAACAGGTTGTCAAACAGCTGAACAAACTG
>DUUE01000267.1 GCA_012841735.1 Bacillota bacterium
CATGCCAGGATACCTGCGGGCTTTCGCTGTAAAGCAAAATATCCTGGACGGCAGGCAGTGAGAGGGCAATTTCCATAAAACGCTGCGATGCGTTTCTTCTGCCCTTGTTCCCTTTAAAAATCTGGCAGGAATAGGTACCGCCTGCACGGTCGGTAAACGGCCTGTCCCCGTACCCGGTATGGCCGTTCCGCTCAAGGAGCCAGAGTTTCAGTAATTGAGTTTTTGTCTCGGCAGTATATTTTTGGTGGTCGGTATCCGGAAATTCTTTTTGCAGCAGCTCAGTGATTATATTCAGTTTAAGCTGGGAGTCCAGGGCCACAAAATAGGCGGCAATGTTTTCCGGGTGACAGGATTTGGGGTTTAAAACTCTTGTTTTGTTACGCCATTTGCTGACTAAAGAGTGGTCCACATGGACCGCGGCGGCCAGTTCCTTTGCAGTGATACCAAAAATGTCCATCAGGTAGGAGAGTCGCGATTTATGCTTTTGCAGCATTTTTGTTCACTCCCAGAAATGGCTTGTACTATTATTGTCCCCGCCTGTCCATGTTTTGTCAAATGATTTTACTGGACAATTCCTGCCCTCTTGTGGCTTTGGCAAAAACAAAAATGTATAATCAAAGTGGGCAATTGTAACAAGCGAAATCAGATTATTCAGAATATTCGATTATTTGTGCCAAATATCTCAAAGGGGGCTGCAACATGGCAAAATTACGTGTCGATAAATGTCTTTACAAGGCCCTGGGCTTAAGTGACCGCGAAGTAAACCTGCCGCGTTTTATCGTGGTTAATTCATGGAGTGAGGTTTCGCCCGGTCATTTTCACCTGGATAAAGTGGCCCAGGCTGTAAAAAAAGGCATTTACGCTGCCGGCGGGTTGCCGCTGGAGCTTAATGTGCCCGGACTTTGTTCCGCTTTTTCGAAGAGCCACGAAAACGGTATTCGCTATGATTTGCCTCAACGTGATGTTATTGCTTCCACTATTGAAACGGCGGTTGAATCTGCCGCCAGGGAAGCGGAGGGCATTGTATTAATCGGGACTTGCGACAAGATTGTTCCGGCCATGATTATGGCTGCCATCCGTCTGGATCTGCCCGCTGTTTTTGTCCCGGGCGGACCCATGCTGAAAGGGACATATGAGGGCGAACTTGTCTGCATGGGGGCCATGTCGCGCATACTGGATGCCCGCCTGCTTAACGGCGAGATTACACAGGAGGAATACGACCGGGAGTTCCCCAGGCTGGAACATGCCGAAGGGTATTCTGTGGGTGCCTGTTCCGAGATGGTTACAGGCAACAGTATGCAGGTGATAGCGGAGGCTCTGGGAATGACACTGCCTTATGCCGCCACCGCACCCGCCCCGCTGGCCGAACGCCTGCGAATCGCCTCCGAATCCGGTTATCAGATTGTGCAGCTGGCAAAGCGGGGGATAAAACCGTCGGACATTATTACCAAAGCTGCCATACGTAATGCCGTTATTGTTGACAATGCCGTCGGCGGCGGTACAAATGCCATTGTCCACATCCAGGCTTTCGCCTGGGAGGCGCAAATTGATTTTACTTTAAAAGACTGGGAGGAAGTGGAACAGAATGTGCCGGTCCTCTGCCATCTGGCACCGTCAGGCCCGTTTTCCGTCTGTGATTTGCATGATGACGGCGGTATCCCGGCGCTGATGCATGTACTGCGGGACAAGTTGGACCTGAACTGCCTGACGGTGACCGGAAAGACGGTGGGCGAAAATATTGCGGGCTGCAAGCCTGTAACCGGTACTGTGATTAAAAGCCCGGATAATCCGGTTTATGAACGGGGAGCAATTAAAATCCTCTGGGGCAACCTGGCGCCCCGGGGTGCAGCTGTAAGACATTCCATCATTAAAGACCGCTCCACACTGAACAAAGTCTGGAATGCCAAAGTTTATAATTCCCAGCGGGAAGCTGTTGCCGCAGTAAACAATGGTGAAGTTACTTCAGGGGATGTTGTGGTGGTGCGGTATGAAGGCCCGCGCGGGACTCCCGGCATGAATGAAATTGTCGGCGTCGTTTTTGCCCTGAACAACAAGAGGTTGCTGGATGTGGCTGTAATTACCGACGGACGCTTTTCCGGCCTGACAAGACATAATCTGGCTGTTGCCAATATTTGCCCGGAAGCGGCGGTGGGAGGGCCGCTGGCGGTGGTGGAAAACGGGGACAAAATTAAAATTGACGTAATTGGCGGCACTATTGATTTGCTCATCAGCGGGGAAGAAATGGAGAAAAGGCTGGCTGCATGGAAGCCCTTAGAGCCAAAAGTGAAAAAAGGTGTGGCCGTTCTGTATGCAAAAATGGCGGAACAGGCCGATAAGGGGGCGGTTTGGAATTTAAGAATTGAATGAACTGTTGCAGACAGAAAAACAAAAAGGGGGTAGTGATAATGGTGGCGTATCGGCGGTTGGCTTTACTTGCCGTGCTTCTGCTTGTCCTGCTGGCGGCAACATCATGCGGACCCAAAGACGGCCCGGGCGGCAACAATAATACTGCAGGCAGTGGCGAACCACAATACGGCGGATTCTTGAAAATTATCGAGAATGCCGAAGGGGCACAACCAATCGGGGTTCCCTGGGAGGTTGACACCATTGACAGCAAGCTTCAGCATCCCGCCCTGGAAAGTATGGCCCGTGAAGATGCCAACGGGGAGCTTCATCCGGTGTTGGCCACAGACTGGGATGTGGACACGGAAGCAAACACCATGACCTTCTATTTGAGAAAAGGCGTGAAATTTCACGACGGCACAGATTTCAACGCGCATGCAGTAGCTTTTGTCGTGCAGCATCAGGTTGATTCAGGGCGCCTGGTAGGCTTAAGGCAAGATAACCCCATTGAAATAGTTGATGACTATACCATACGTTTTCATATTGAGGAATACCGGAACAACCATTTAAACAATATTGCCAGTTATAAAATCATCTCGCCCACCGCTTTTGAAAAGAACGGGATTGAATGGGCGAGAGCAAACCCTGTTGGGACCGGGCCCTTTAAATTTGTCAGCATGGCCCGCGGGGAGTCAATTAAATTTGAAAAATTTGACGATCACTGGCGGGAAGGCAAGCCTTACGTTGACGGAGTCGAATTCCTGCTGATCCGGGATGAAATTACCCAGCAGGCTGCCATGAGAGCAACCGGCGACGAGCAGGTACATGTTTTGTCTTCGTTTTCCGCTGAACATGCAAGCCAGTTTGAAGCGGAAGGCTATACAGTCTTAAAACAGGCAGTGGGACCGATTTCACTGATTCCTGACAGCAAGAACGCCCATTCCCCGCTTTCCAACCAAAAAGTGCGTGAAGCCATCTGGTATGCCATTGACAGGGAGGGAGTCTGTGCGGCCAGGGGCTTCGGCCTGTGGACGCCTGCATATCAGATGCCCAACGTGGATGGGCTTTCTTATGCGGACGATGTGCCGGCCCGCAAGTTTGATCTGGATAAAGCCAAGCAGCTGATGATCGAAGCAGGCTATCCGGACGGCTTTAATACCAAAATTATTGTCATGCCCGGTCTCGTGGACAGGGACGCCATGGTAGCCGTCCAGAGCATGCTGGCAAAAATCGGTATTAATGTGGAACTGGAATTCCCCGACAGCGGCGGCTATGCAAATTACCGTTTTAACGGCTGGGAAAACGGCATGCTGGCACAGCATACACGTGCCCTGGCCCTTTTCAACAACACATACCAGATTTATTTCCGGCAAGACACAGCCGTCCATTTCGTAAGTATGGAGCGGCCGAAAGGCTTCCAGGAAATGCTTGAAGAATCGGTAAAAACACCTTACCAGGATCCGGAGAAAGGCAAAGCTATGACGCGCGCTTTACTCAACGAATTTTCCATCATTCCGATTTACTACGTCTATGAAACATATATCACACAACCGTTTGTACATGATTTCGGTTTTGGCACCTGGGCTTCCGGGGTGATCTGGACACCGGAAAACGTCTGGATGGAGCAGAAGTGATTCTGTGAGCTGACAGCGGGGGTAATTGGTGTGACACTGATTACCCCCTGAGAAAAAAGGAGAGGCTCGTATGACCACATATATCCTGCGCAGAATAGTCCAGTCATTTGTGGTAGTGATTTTTGTTACAATCATGGTCTTTCTGGTTATGCGACTGCTGCCCGGGGACCCGGTCCTCATGCTGGTTACATCAGGTGAGCTGCAGGAGTTTACCCAGGAGCAAATTGACGCCCTCAGAGATGAACTTGGTTTAAACAACCCACTTTATATCCAGTATGTTGACTGGCTCCGCAAAGCTGTTTCAGGTGATCTGGGAAAATCATTGTTGCACCGTTACGATATTGCGGAAGAAATTAAAAGAAGACTGCCTGTCAGCCTCCATTTGGGAGCATTCTCTTTTGTTATCGGCATTACGGCAGGTTCACTGCTGGGAGCGATAAGTGCTTTAAGGCGCGGCAAATGGGTGGATATGGTTGTCACAGTGGCGGCAAATATCGGCATTACTGCGCCACCGTTCTGGCTGGGGATTCTGCTGATTTATATTTTGGGACTCTATCTGGGCCTGCTGCCGATCTACGGTTATACTTCGCCTTTTGTTGATTTCGGGAAAAGCATGCTGCAATCGATTATGCCCATTTTCTGCATGTCTCTCTTTCCCATTGCTTCAACGGCCCGTCTGATGCGTTCCAGTGTGATAGAA
>DUUE01000132.1 GCA_012841735.1 Bacillota bacterium
CACCACAGCCGGCGCCCAGGCCGGAAGAGCCGGCACCGCAGCCGGAGCCCAGGCCGGAAGAGCCGGCACCGCAGCCTGAACCTGAACCGGAAAAACCGTCCGCCGGTGTCAGCGGGCTGACACAGGCGGAACAGCACATGCTGGGACTTGTCAATGCTGAAAGGGCCAAGGCAGGACTTGCTCCCCTTAAAGTGGACATGGCACTGGTAAAACTGGCGCGCCTGAAAAGCGAGGATATGATTAAAAACGGTTATTTTGCGCACCAATCCCCGACATACGGTTCTCCTTTTGAAATGATGAAAGCAGCCGGAATTACTTACCGCATTGCCGGGGAGAACCTGGCCGGTGCTCCCACGGTGGAGCGGGCGCACAGCGGCCTGATGAATTCGCCCGGCCACCGTGCCAATATCTTACGCCCTTCGTTTACCCATGTGGGGATCGGCATTGTGAGCGGGGGCCCGTACGGGATGATGTTTACCCAAATGTTTGTGGGCCGTTAAAAAGTAAAGGCCGGTGTATGCCGGCCTTATTTATATCTGGGAATAAAGAGCATCTTGCCCGGGTGCAGGTAGCCCGGGTATTTTATTTTATTGAAGGCAATCAATTCTTCCGGGGTGATGTGAAAACGCCGTGCAATGCTTTCCACCGTATCGCCGGGCCGGACATGGTAGATTTCCTTTGTGAATTGCTCCGGGAGATGTGCCGGTATTTTTACCTCTTCCTCCCTTTCATAAATAACGACAGGTGTGCCCACCGGGGTCAGGGGAAAAATTTCTTCCACATCTTCATTATACATGCGGACACAACCGGCGGTAGCCGCCGTGTTAATGGTCCAGGGATTAAAAGTGCCGTGAATGCCGTGTCGTTCATAGGTAAAGGCCATCCAGCGTGTGCCCAGTCCCGGGTGAGGACGGGGGTTTTTTTCGTAAACGGCAAATTCACCCAGAGGCGTGGGGGTCTCCGGTTTACCGATGGCAACCGGGTATGTTTTGTATAGCTGACCCTGTTGATAAAACATTAACTTTTTTGTTTTCCGGTTTACCTCTATACGTGTCACTGCCTGCCCTCCTTTGCCGGGCCTGCTTTATATTATGAATTTTTTTGTTGCTTTGCCATTGTTCCCGCAGGCAGTCCATTATTTTGCCCGTGTAAGTCGTATTTTTGCTGTGCAGAATAGATAATGAACCCGAAAATGTTCTTAAGGAGTGAGGCTAATGAGTCCGAGGCGAGACAGGATTATGTCTGATGCATTAAAGGAAGAATTAGCCGAAGAATTGGGCGTGGCTGACATTGTCCGTCAGGAAGGCTGGGGCGGCGTTTCTTCCAGGAACTGCGGCAACCTGGTCAAGCTGGCCATTGAACGCGCCGAACGTGCTCTGATGAACAAACAATAGGGGTGACGTACCGGATTTCCGGTACGTTTTTCGCTGGGCAGCAGTGCAGTCTGTATGGTAGTAGTTGACGAAAAAAAGGAATTTTACACCTTGCGTGGAATAGTTAAACATAAAATTACAGACATTTGGCTCTAAGTTTAGTTGCCTGGGTAGTGGCAAGAAACTCGCGGCAAAAGATGGAGGGACAATGGTGAAAAAACTACGCAGCCTGGAAGATGTTAAAGTGCTGGAAACTGATTCCGGCCGTATTTTGCATTCCGCAAGCCATGATGAAATTCTGGCAGGGGCAACAACTGATGTTTATTTTATCCGTACACTGGAGATTTTACGGGCTGCCGGCAGGGAAAATGCTGTGGTTACAGCCGAGATCTTCACCAGCAGGCCGGGAGTCATGTGCGGGATGGAAGAAGCCGTGAATCTGCTGAGAGATTTGGATGTTGAAGTCTGGGCCCTTCCTGAAGGCCTTGAGTTTGACCGGAAAGAAACAATCATGCGTATCAGGGGTTGCTACAGTGAGTTTGGCATTTATGAAACTGCCATTTTAGGCATGCTGGCCAGTGCCAGCGGCTGGGCAACCGCAGCCAGGGAGTGTAAAAAGCTGGCGGGAGAGCGGGCAGTTTTATGTTTTGGCGCCCGGCATGTTCATCCCGCGGTGGCACCTGTCATGGAACGGGCGGCCATTGTGGGCGGAGTTGACGGCTGCAGCTGTATCCTGGGAGCCAAACTGGCCGGCCGGGAGCCGAAAGGGACAGTGCCACATGCCGTGATGCTTATTGTAGGGGATACACTGGAAGTTGCGAATATTTACCATAAAATCATGCCTGAGGGCGACCCGCGCATCATCCTGGTTGATACTTTTAAAGATGAGGCGGAGGAAGCTCTGCGTCTGGCAGAGGCACTGAAGGGCAGTTTACATGGCATTCGTCTGGATACTCCCTCCGAACGGGGCGGGGTGACCCCCGGGCTGGTACGGGAGGTGAGGGCACGCCTTGATATGGCGGGGTTCCGGCATGTGCAGATTTTTGCCTCGGGCGGGATTGATGCGGAACGGCTGACTCTCCTGGCAGAGGCAGGTGTGGATGCTTTCGGTGTAGGCTCTTATATTTCGCGGGCTCCGGCCATTGATATGACCATGGACATTAAAGAAGTGGAAGGAAAGCCAATTGCCAAGCGTGGCCGTATTCCCGGCATTACAGAAAACATGAGACTCAAGAAAATACAGTAAAACCGGGGGTAAAGTAATGCATTTTGACTCGCGGGAAGATTTTTTTTTGCATCTCTTTGTTGATTATACGCTGATTAATGAGATGCTCATGAATCGTTTTGCGGATGTGATCCTGCAGAAACTGGGCATCAAGTATGGCCAGAGCCTTGAGGAAAACTACAGGGAAGAGACGGCAGCCGGCAATAATAAATTTACTGTTGACGAACTTGTTGCTTTTTTATTGCATTTGCTGCACAGGCTGGGGGGATCATATCTCTGCAAACACCGGACAGAGACCAAACTGGAGTTTGTCTGTTATGACTGTCCTTTCCGGCATATGATTTTAAAAAGTCCCGCACTGTGCAAAGTTATCCAGGGAATAATCGGCAGCATTGTGGTCCAGAATTTTTCCTATTGTAAAATTGAGGTGCGCAATTCCCAGTCACGGAAGGACCCGTATTGCCATTTCATTATTTTTCTGAAGCAGACTGACGAAGCAAGGCAGAGTCCCGGAGAGGAATTTACTGATACCAGAACTTCATATTTTATTACCAGGAAGGAAATGCTATCCGCTAAAGCGGACCTTTTCCCGCCCAGCCAGGTTTATGACCCTGCCGCCCTGCAGGGGTTTGAGGACCTGAAATCCATCTACCGCGAAATGAAAATGGAATACAACCAGTTGCGGGATGAGATTTTTTCTGATTTAAAAATGGGCGTGGTGACAGTCAATAATGCCAATCAGATTACATACCTGAATAAGGCTGCCCAGGAACTGCTTTTGGGTGAAGATGGTGAATCACTGCAATGTGAACCGTTTCTGGATATTCTGGGGCAGACACTGAGTACCAGTAAACGTTTTAACCAATACCTGCTCCAGGTTCAGCTCACCGAGGGGCAGCGTTTTTATTCCGTCAATACGTCACCGCTTTATGATGAAGGGGGAATAATAAGCGGGGCTGTGGGCGTGTTTCAGGATGTGACGGAGAGGAAATACCTGGAAAACGAACTGCTGCAAATGGAGAAATTTTCCCTGGTGGCAGAACTGGCTGCCGGGACAGCCCATGAAATCCGCAACCCCATGACTACATTGCGCGGCTTTTTACAGGTTTTGTCCCGGGAATTTCGTCCCGGTACAAAAGGCTATGAATACTGTGAACTGATGATTGATGAAATCGACAGGGCCAATTCCATTATTAAAGAGTTTTTGCTGCTGACAAAACCGGCCGCTCCCAACCTGGAAGAGACTGATATACATACCATTTTGGAAGAAATCTCTCTTTTAATTGAAAGCAAATCCCTGCTGGAAAATGTGGAGTTGCAGAAACAATTTGCCGCAAGCCTGCCGCCGGTGAAGGCGGATCCGGCGCAAATCAAGCAGGTTTTCCTTAATATTGCCACCAACGCCATTCAGGCCATGCCTGCCGGCGGCAGGCTGACCATCTCCGGTCAGGCGAAAGAAGGCAAAGTGGTGATTGCTTTTGCGGATACGGGTTGCGGGATGGAAGAAGCCCAG
>DUUE01000265.1 GCA_012841735.1 Bacillota bacterium
CTTTCTTTTCCCGATTCCCTGCACAAAAACTCAATTCACCGCAGGAAATGCCTGGCGCCCTGCCTTACTTTTTACCCTGGCAGTAAATAACACGTTCTTCCGTAATAATTATGTCCACATACCAGTCCCAGGGGTCCTCGGGCAGTTCCTCCTCCAGCTGAATTTCAAAGGTCAGTGCCACCAGCGGCACGCCAGGGCGCAGGCGGGGAAAGAAACGGTCATAATACCCTCCCCCATAACCCAACCGGCGCCCGGCCAGGTCAAAGGCTACGCCGGGGACGGCAACAAAATCCACAGCCTGCGGCTCCACCGGGCGCAACGCATCCTCTTTCGGTTCAGGTATTCCCCATACCCCGGGCGCCAGATCATTCTTGAGGTCACGGATTTCCGAGAGGAGCAGCTGTTTTGTGGCCGGCACCGTCTTGGGGGCGATCACCCGTTTGCCGTGCGCCAGGGTGCGTGGCACAAACTGCAGTGTCTGCACTTCCTTGCCGAAGTTCAGAAAATACATGATGCTGCCGGCGGACCGGTAGGCAGGCAGGGCAAAAAGCCGCCCGGCAATGGCTTCGCTTTTTGCCCTGACGTCTTCCCAGGAGAGTCGGTCGCGCCTGGCAAGCACTTCCTTGCGCAGCGCTTTTTTACTCTTCATGGCAAATTCCTCCGGAACTGCGGTTAGTACGCCCGGGCGAAACAGGCAAGATGTTTTCCTTCACCGCTGCAGTAAACACATTTTGCCGCCTTTTCATCCTGCAGGTGGAAGGGAAGATTGCGGATTGTCGCTTTTGTTTCTTCTTTAATCGCCAGTTCACATGCCTCCTGCCCGCACCAGCCGGAAATAACAAAGCCGCGTTTTTCGTCAATTATCTTTTTAAACTCCTCGTAATCATCGGTACGGTGAGTGTTTTCTTCCCGGAAGGCAAGTGCTTTTTGATACATATTGGCCTGGATTGCCGCCAGCAGCTCCGGCACCCGCGTTGTGAGACTGTCAAGCTCCACAGCCTCTTTTTCTCCGGTATCCCGGCGGGCCAGAACCGCCTGTCCCGCTTCCAGATCGCGCGGCCCCAGTTCAATCCGCACAGGCACGCCTTTCATTTCCCACTCATTGAACTTCCAGCCGGGCGAATATTCTTCCCTGTCATCCATTTCAATGCGGATGCCGGCTTTTTTCAGTTCCTCCGTCAACTCTGCCGCTTTCTGCAGCACCGTCTCACGAGTTTTTTTCGGCGCAATGGGGACCACAATAACCTGCATGGGGGCAACTTTCGGCGGCAGCACCAGGCCGCGGTCATCACCATGCACCATGATAATGGCACCGACCAATCTGGTGGATGAGCCCCAGGATGTCTGCCAGACATGTTTCAATTCTCCGTCGCTGTCCAGGAAAGTAATATCAAAAACCGTGGAAAAGTGTGTCCCCAGGTTGTGCGAAGTCCCCGCCTGCAACGCCTTGCCGTCACTCATCAGTGCTTCAATGGAGTAAGTATGCATGGCGCCGGCAAACTTTTCCTTTTCTGTCTTTTTGCCGGTGATGACGGGAATTGCCAGGTCGTTTTCCACAAAATCACGATAGACTTCCAGCATTTTCAGCGTTTCCGTCTCCGCTTCCTCCTGCGTGCGGTGGGCGGTATGGCCTTCCTGCCACAAAAACTCCGAGGTGCGCAGGAAGGGGCGGGTTACTTTTTCCCAGCGCACGACATTGCACCACTGGTTAATTAAAACCGGCAGGTCACGGTAAGACTGGATCCAGCGGCGATACATTTCACAGATAATGGTTTCCGAGGTGGGACGCACCACCAGGCGTTCCGTCAGTTTTTCATTCCCGCCGTGCGTCACCCAAGCCACTTCCGGGGCAAAACCTTCCACATGTTCCGCTTCTTTCTGCAAGAGGCTTTCCGGTATAAAAAGGGGAAAATAGGCATTGCGGTGCCCCGTCTCTTTAATCCGCCTGTCCAGTCCCTGCTGCATATTTTCCCAGAGGGCATAACCGTAGGGCCTGATCACCATACAGCCTTTAACGGGCGAATAATCCATCAGCTCCGCTTTCAGGACCACATCCAGGTACCACTGGGAATAATCCTCACTGCGAGGCGTAATTTCCTTGACAAATTCTTTTTCCTGTTTTGCCATTTCTCTTTTCCTCCCTCTGCACCCGCAAACGGCAGCTTGCGCTCCAATTCTTTCAGATTATATCATAACCCTGTTTCTGGGGTCAATTTTGTCGCCCTACACGGCAAAAGAGCGGCTGCCGCC
>DUUE01000243.1 GCA_012841735.1 Bacillota bacterium
CGGCAGCTGTGGATATTGCGATACCGATTTTTGTAAACATTTCTTTTCTCGGCCTGTGCGACAACCACATATAACCAAAATGATCAAACAGCGTCTTCAACTGTCCTGTCATCTCCAAGCAGTATGTAGGGGAATCGACTGCGATAATATCCGAACGAAGCATTGAATCTATTATTTTTTGTACCTTCTCAGCCTGGGGACAATACTCTTCGCCTTTTTGAATACACTGAAAACAGCCGGCACAAAAAGCAGGTGTATCTTCCGGCATATAATACTCATGAACTTTAGTATCGCTGTCTGCCAACCGCTCTTTTATCATGGCTGTGATATGATAAGTGCTTCCCTGATGGCCTTGGCCATGAATTATTGTAATTTCCATTAGATTCACCTCACTTTCGTCATAAGGTTAAAAACTGTCTTCCCAGCACTAAAGCCGGTAAGCTCGCAGCTCTTTAGCATTAAAAATAAACCTTCTGTCTGTTCAACGCCATAATTGAGCCCCCGATTTTTCTGCATAAACATCTTTTATAAATGCCTCGATTTCATTCCATGCCGTACTAGCGTCGGACAGTTCCGGAAACAGCATCTGAAAAACATGGAACATGCCGGGGTATGTTGTTTGCTGAACCGCAACCCCGGCTTTTTTCGCTTTTTGCGCAACCTTAATGGTATCGTTTAAAAGCAATTCGTCACCGCCTGCCTGCATGAGCATGGGCGGAAAATCGTGATAAGCGCCATAAACAGGTGAAATATAAGGATTGTCGGCGCGGTTTTTGCCTGCATATGCCGGAGTCCTGCGCCTGTAATTCAGATTTGTCCATGCCGACATAGTGATGAGAGCTGCGGGCAGCGGAATGCCATGATCCCTGGCATAGAGGGCAGTGGCCAGCGCGAGTCCGCCGCCCGCCGAATCACCCGTAATAATGATACATTCCGGCAGGTATCCCTGCTCTAAAAGCCACGTATACGCCAGAACGGCATCTTCCAGTGCCGCGGGATATGGATGTTCCGGGGCAACACGGTAATCGACCGTCAAGACTCCGGCCCCGCTTAGCCTGGCATATTGTACGGCCGCGCGCCGGTAGGTCATACCGTTATCCTCCAGCGAGCGGGTATAAGCCCCGCCGTGCAGCTGCAGGATAGCCTTATCCGGTTTAATACCTTTTGCCTGCACCCATTCCATTGTTATCCCACCGACATTTTTGCTTTCTAAGATGTATTCCTCCGGCAACGTCCAGCTGTCATTCAGTTGCTTTAAAAGTTCAAAGTTGCTGTTTTGTAACCTGTTTTGCAGATAAACACCATCTCCGATGTTTTTAAACATATAAACACCTCCGGCAGCAACAATGCCCAGTAAAATTAATACACCCCACTTAAGTGATTTATTTTTCTTATTTTTATTCATCGTCTCCGCCCCCGGCATCCTCAAGCATTTCTTTATAGATTTCTGTAAGTTTATCAAGTAATTCAATCAATTAGTCCGTATCGGAGTCACCCAATAATAAGACAAGCCTTTCAGCAAGGCTCAAAATCGCCCTGTTTGCTGTATTTTATCTTAAAAATGGCGCAAAATAATCGC
>DUUE01000392.1 GCA_012841735.1 Bacillota bacterium
CTGCGGGAAGTCCCGCGCCGAATACCAGGCGGCCGTCCCTGTCCGCGGCGAGGGGCAGGCCGCTTGTTCCCTGCAAATCGGTCATCACTCTATTCCTCCTTTGCCTGCGCGCATAAAATGTTTTTCACTTCCTGCTGGATGCGACGGCGGCGGGACCGGGGGAGCTTTATTATATGTACCGGGGAGTCTCGCGGGAGGAAGACAGGGAACTTTTGGCCGCGCACGGTCTCCGCTATGACGTGACTGTCATCCGCCCCGGGCGGATCGGCCGGGAATACATCAAGACCGCCGGCCACTACCACCCGGTCAAGCCGGGGACGGATACCACCTACCCCGAAGTGTATGAAGTCCTGGCCGGCAGGGCGCATTACCTGCTGCAGACAGAACCGGATGAAGAAGGCGTGGACGCCATTATTATTGAAGCAGTGCCCGGGGACAAAGTTTTAATTCCCCCCGGCTATGGCCATATTACCATCAACCCCGGCACGGAGCCGCTCATTATGAGCAACTGGGTGGCCGCCGGTTTTGCCTCCGTCTACGGTCCCATTAAAGAGCTGCGGGGCGGCGCCTATTTTGAAGTGGCGGCGGAGGGCGAAGACGAACAGTTCCTGGTAAACCCCAACTACCAACCCACACCGCGCCTGGCTATGCGCCCGGTGGAAGATTGGCCGGACTTCGGCCTGATTGCAGGCAAACCCATGTATCTTGCGTTTCTGGCGGACCCCGGCAAGTTTGCCTTCCTTACACATCCGGAAGATTATTTTTGAAATATTCCTCTCCATGGGCGGATTTTTTCCAGGGCGGCCGCTTGCAGCGTGTCCCGTGGGGGACGGTTATACGAAGTGATAAAAGAGGGCAGGATCTTTTCCTGCCCTCTTTGCGCCTGACGCATAGCGCCCGGCCGTTAGTGAATGTCGTTAATTTTCAGTTTCCGGGAGCGGACCCGGCCGCCTTCCGCCTTGTTCATCCTGATTTCCAGCACACCGTGACTGTAATTGGCCACAGCTTCGTCCGGTTTAATTTCCGCCGGCAGCGGGATGGTGCGGGAGAAACGTCCGTAGCGCCGTTCCGTCACGCGGTAGCCTTCTTCACTGCGGTCTGCACCGCGCCTGATTTCACCGCTGATGGTTACTTTCGTTTCATCCACCGTCACATCAAGTTCAGCCGGATTGACCCCCGGTATTTCCGCGCTGACAATCACTTCTTTTTCCGTCTCGTCAATATCCACGGACGGCCCCGGCAGGCGGTGATAGTGCTGCCCGTGCAGGGGGAAAAATGGACTGTCGGCAAAAAAGCGCCCCATGTCTTCCCGCATCCGGGCCAGTTCACTGAAAGGATTCCAGGGAAAAAGGTGATGCGCCACAGTTACTCCTCCTTGTCTTTTTTCTTATGGTTTGTAAGATGCGGGCAGTTTTATGCAGGCAAAGCTTTACAGGGATGCCTGATGTAAGATATGTTAGTAGCAGGAGCCGATCTTTTTCTTTTCCCCGCTAAAGATTGCCGGCCAAGTGCCGATAAAGCAAATGAAAGCCCTAAAGGTGGTGCTGACAATGAAAATTCACAGTGACAACAATATTACGCTAAATAAAACGCTGCCGCTGCAGCAGGAAAAAACGGAACGTACGGCGGACAACAAGACAAAACAAACCGGGGATTCCCTCTCCCTCTCCCGGGAGGCGGCCACAGTGCGGGAAGCGACCCGGGCAGTGCTTGCAGAAATGGACACAGTCAGGACGGAACGCATCGAACAGTTGCGGGAAGCCATTGCCAAGGGCAGCTTTAAAGTGGACCCGCAGGCTGTGGCGGAAGCCATGCTGAAAAAAGAAGATTGATTTTCAGGAAGGTTAATTCTCCCTAAAGGTGGGGTGGACCATGAACGTGATACGGATTACCGGCATGGTATCCGGCTTGGATACGGACCAGCTTGTCAAGGATCTTATGCGTGTGGAGCGCATGAGGGTGGACAAGCTCTACCAGCAGCGCCAGACGCTGGAGTGGCAGAAAGAAGCATACAGGGAAATTATCAATAAAATCCGTGTCTTCCGGGACACGTATTTTGACATGCTGAACCCCAAAACAAACCTTACTTCCCCAACCACCCTGAATAAGATGGCTGTGACTTCGTCCCACCCGGAACTGGCCACGGTCACGGCCGGTCCTGATACCGCCCAGGGAACATCCACCTTCCGGATCAGACAAAGCGCCACCGCGGCCACAGCCGCCGCTGCCGCCGTCACTGCAGGCAGCGAGTCGGGCAGCCGCCTTTCTCTTTCCGATTCCCTGGAAACAGTCAGCAGCAAGCTGGCTGCCGGCTCCCTTGCTTTTGACGAACACGGTGAAGTAACTGTCACCGTCAACGGCACGGAACTTACTTTCAGCAAAAATGACACCCTCCGGGACGTCCTGGCCAAAATCACAGGCAGCGGGGCCGGAGTTTTTGCTTCCTACAGTGAATTCAGCGATACGATTACTTTGACCGCCCGCACCACCGGAGAGGGCTATATTACCGTCGGCGGCCAGTTTTGGGAAGCTTTCGGCTTCACCCCGGACGCAGACGGCGCCGTCGGTGAGAGCGGCCGCAATGCGGAATTTGAAATTGACGGTTTTTTCGGCAGCAGGCCGGGAAATACCTTTACCATAGACGGCAGAACCTACACCATTAAGACGCAGGTGGACCCGGAGGACGAATCTCCTGTCATCACCCTGAATGTATCAGTGGATACGGAAGCCGTCTACGATGTCATTGCCGCCTTTGTCAATGACTACAACGAACTTATTGAACAGATAAACGGCAGGTTAAATGAAGAATTTTACCGCGACTTTCAACCGCTCACCGACGAACAAAAGGAGGCCATGACGGAAAAAGAAATAGAGCTGTGGGAGGAAAAAGCCAAGAGCGGTCTTTTGCGGCGTGACAGCGCCCTGTCTAAAATGCTGCAGGATCTGCGCCAGGTCCTTTACTCCGCGGTGGACGGCCTCAACCTGACGCAGTTCGGCATTGAAACCTCCCGCAA
>DUUE01000422.1 GCA_012841735.1 Bacillota bacterium
CATTGGTGCCGCCGCCGCCTACGGCATGGCACTGGCCGCAGCGTCATTGACTCACTTGGATTTCAGCCGCTTGATGGTGGGACTGACGGAAGCGGCACACGGCCTGAAGACCACACGTCCCACAGCCGTCAACCTGGCCTGGGCGGTGGAGCGGATGCTCAATGTCGCCCGGACCCAGGCAGGACAGGAGCCGCAGCAGGTGGCTGACATACTGTGGGCGGAAGCGGAACGGATTGCGGCCGAAGATATTGCCGTCAATAAGCAGATTGGTGCCTACGGCGCGGAGCTCTTGCCGCAGGAAGTACGCATCCTGACTCACTGCAATGCAGGAGCCCTGGCAACAGTGGGCTACGGGACTGCTTTGGGCGTGATCCGCAGCGCTGTGGCAAGCGGCAAAAAAGTAGCTGTTTTTGCCGATGAAACGCGGCCTTACCTGCAGGGAGCAAGACTTACCGCCTGGGAACTGTTGCGGGACAATATTCCCGTCACTTTAATTGCGGATAATATGGCCGGTTATCTCATGCAAAAGGGAGCTGTTGATGCGGTTCTTGTGGGGGCGGACAGGATTGCCGCCAATGGTGATGTGGCCAATAAAATCGGCACATATTCCCTGGCAGTCCTGGCGCGCGCCCACCGGCTGCCTTTTTATGTGGCTGCGCCGCTTTCAACCTTTGACCTCACGCTGGCTTCCGGGGAGGATATACCCATTGAGGAACGCAGTGCGGCGGAACTGACGGAAATTGCCGGCGTCCGGATTGCACCGGAAAATGTTCCCGTCTATAATCCTGCTTTTGATGTTACACCGGCCGCCTATATCACGGCCATTATCACGGAAGCAGGTGTTATTACGGAACCGTCGGCGGAAAAAATAAAGCGCTTTTTTGCGGAGCAGAATCATGGCTGATATTAAGGAAACTGTTTTATGGGCGGTAAACCGGCTGTGCCATGACCGGCTTGTGGTTGGCACCTGGGGAAATGTATCCGCACGGGAAGGGAACCGCTGCTGGATTACCCCCAGCGGCATGGCTTATGAGTCACTGACCGTCTCCGACCTTGTCTGCCTGGATCTGATGAGCGGAGAAACCCGGGGTAGGTGGAAACCTTCTTCCGAATGGCGCCTGCATGCAGCCCTTTACCGGCACCGTTCCGATTTTCAGGCTGTTGTTCATACTCATAGTACGTACGCCACTGCTTTTGCCGTAGCCCGCAAATCCATCCCTGCGGCTGTGGAAGACCTTGCCCAGGCTGTGGGGGGCAGTGTGGAGGTGGCGGAATATGCGCTGCCCGGTACAGAGGAACTGGCGGCAAACGCACTGCAGGCCCTGGGCAAAAAAAATGCCGTGCTGCTGGCCAATCACGGCCTGGTGGCGGCAGCGGAAACGATGGAGGAAGCGCTGAAAATTAGTCTCCTGGTGGAAAAAACTGCCCGCATTGTACTTCTGGCCCACTCCCTGGGCTCTGTCACCCTCCTGAGCCAGGAAGATATAGAAAAAATGCGCCATTTTTACCTGTGGTCTTACGGACCTGAAAAAAACGGGGAGGAGAAGGCATGAAAATATTAATCCAGGATGTGTCGGTCATTACGGCAAACAGCAAAAATGAAGTCCTCTGCCATGCGGATATTGTCGTTACAAATGATACGATCAGCTATGTAGGTCCCACAAAAGCGTGGCAGGCCGATTTTACCGAAGTCATAGACGGGCGGGGAAAACTGGTGGCTCCCGGCTTCGTCAATGCCCACGGCCATGCCGCCATGTCACTGCTGCGCTCATATGCCGACGACATGCCACTGATGCAGTGGCTGGAGAAGCGTATCTGGCCGGTGGAAGCCAGGCTGCAGCCGGAAGATGTTTACTGGGGGACATTGCTGGCCATTGCCGAAATGCTGAAAGGCGGCACCACCACTTTTACAGATATGTATTTTTACATGGACCAGGCCGCCAGGGCGGCTGCCGAATCAGGTATACGTGCCGTCCTTTCCCGCGGGCTGGTAGGCGTGGGAGAGGGGGCCAAAAGCGGCCTTGCGGAAAACAGGGAATTTATCCGCCGGTGGCACGGTCAGGCGGAGGGTCGTATTACCACCATGCTGGGACCCCATGCACCTTATACCTGCCCCCCGGATTATCTGAAAAAAGTGCTGTCTGTACAGGCTGAACTGGGAGTGCCGCTGCAGATTCACCTGGCCGAGACAAGGGATGAAACTGAACAAATAATGGCTGCCTACGGTGTTTCACCGACAAAACTGCTGCTGGAGACAGGAGTACTGGAAGGTCCTGTACTGGCTGCCCACTGTGTCCACCTGAGTGCGGAAGATATGGACATCATGCAGGAGAAAAAAGTACATGTTGCCCATAACCCGGGCAGCAACCTGAAACTGGGCAGCGGCATTGCCCCGGTACCGGAGCTGCTGTCACGCGGAATTACTGTCGGCCTGGGGACGGACAGTGCAGCCAGCAACAATAATCTCGACATGCTGGAGGAAATGCGCCTGGCGGCGCTGCTGCACAAGGGAAGCAGGATGGACCCCACACTGATCACCGCGGACGAAGCGGTGGCCATGGCTACCCGGGAGAGTGCGGCAGCAGTTTTCCTGCCGGATGTGGGTGTCATTGAACAGGGGAAAAAAGCGGACCTCCTGCTTTTGGACCTGCGGCAGCCGCACCTGACGCCCAGGCATAACCTTGTCGCCCATCTGGTGTATGCCGCACAGCCGTCCGATATTAAAATGGTGATGGTAAATGGCACTGTTGTCTGCCTTGACGGCAGGCTGACACTGCTGGATGAGGATGAAATTATCTTTGAGGCCGGGCAGCGTGCCCGGAGGCTGGTCGGAAAGGCATAAAAATAAGCCCGGCAACGGCCAGGCTTATGGATGGCTTGGTTATTCTTTTCCGGAATTGCCGGATTCCGCTTTCATCCGGCGCAGGACGTCAGTGATCTCGTCAAAGAAGGTTGATATGGGTTTACCGCGTTGAATTCCGGAGGAAATGTCCTGCAGCTGCTTGACAATGTCCGGATTGGCAGATACATAGGCATTGACAATGCTGGGTTCTTTTTCTTCCACACGTCTGGCCACTTCTCTTTTCAGTGCTTTGTCGCCTGCCTGGCTTGTTTCCTCGCGTTCCAGGGTGACGCCAATCAGTGCCATATTGGAAATTACCACCACAACTGAACGGTCCACCCCTTCCACACCGGTGGCAATCCTGGAGATGCGTTCAGCCAGATCCATGGTATCAGTACCCGGCTGGTCACCGGGCTGTACCTGAGGCGTCTGCTGTCTCATCTCGGGGGGTTGCTGCTGATTTGGCTGCCGGTTCAGCTGCTGATCATTTGTGCGCGGCAAGGGCTGCCTTTCCGCTTCCGGCCGGCGAAACCAGGCGCAGCTTGTGAGCAGGAAAGATACTGCCAGCACCAGGATGACAAGCAGGTTTAGTTTTTTGTTATGCACTCTTTCACCTCCTCTGCTAAAGATAGTTTTTGAGCGCCATTGTTTTTTATACTGGCAGAACTTATGGCTGCTGGACAAAGCTGCCAGGTGAAAATCCTGACTAAAAAATTTGGTCGGATACCAAAATAAAAGCAACATTTGCACGGAGGGATCGCATGCGCATTTTACTGACCAATGATGACGGCATCTTTGCAGCAGGGCTGCAGACACTGGTGCAGGAAATAAAAAAAATTGCCGAAACTTATGTGGTAGCGCCGGACCATGAGCAAAGTGCCACCGGCCATGCCATTACCATGCACAGGCCGCTGCGGGCGGAGCAAGTGCAGTATTACCATTCCCCGGAAATCCCCGCCTGGTCGGTGAACGGGACGCCTGCAGACTGTGTCAAACTGGCGGTGGAAGCCATCCTGCCCTGCCGGCCCGATTTAGTCATTTCCGGTATTAACCGCGGAGCC
Organism: Bacillota bacterium; assembly: GCA_012841735.1. Taxonomy (GTDB): domain Bacteria; phylum Bacillota; class Dethiobacteria; order Dethiobacterales; family Dethiobacteraceae; genus DUUE01. Next base: position 3,904 of record DUUE01000422.1, read on the forward strand.
AACCTGGGCACGGATGTCATTTATTCAGGCACCGTTTCTGCCGCCATTGAAGGGGCCATTCTGGGCATTCCCGCCATTGCCGCAAGCCTGACGGAGTACAATAACCCGCACTATGAATTTGCCGCCACCTATATTGCCCGCCTGGCACAGGAATTTGTCCGCCAGGAAAAACCGCGGGACCTGCTTTTAAACGTAAATATTCCGGGCTGTGCACCGGAAAATATTACTGGAGTCGCCGTTTGTCGCCTGGGTGTCCGCCAGTATAAAAACACCTTTGAAAAGAGAACGGACCCCCGGGGTCGCACTTATTACTGGCTGGCCGGTGAACTGGTGGACAGGGAAGCGCAACCGGATACAGACGTGGCCGCCAACAAAGCCTGTAAAATTTCCATAACACCCATTTCGCATGAACTGACAGATTTTCGTTTCCTGGAACATATTAAATCCTGGCAAGTCGGCCTGGAGGAAGGACGTGTCAACGGTGGAGAGACGGGAAAAACCGGAACTGCTTGCGACGCTGAAAATAAGCTCCCCTGATGAGTTTTACCGGGTCGTGGATTTTCTCAACCGCAGCCTGAAAAGATACAACCTGATGTTCGGCATGACAAAAAGGGATGACGAAATAGTCTTTTCCATTTATGAAACCTGA
>DUUE01000078.1 GCA_012841735.1 Bacillota bacterium
AATTACTGGCTTTTTAACACTTTTGCCAAAGAATTTTTGCCCACTGCTAACTATGGACTGTTAGTGAAAATGCAAACCAAGGATCGTCCAAGGTTTGCATTTTCTAAGACTTTGTCTACAGTCTGACCCGCCTCCGGCGGGTTTGCCTTTACTTCTTATTCCTGCGGCAGCGGCAGACAGATGAATGTGCCTACCTGTAAATTTTGCGGGTCCAGCCCCGGGTTCAAAGCCAGAATGCCCTCCACAGTCACGCCCTGTTCCCTGGCAATTGCGAATAAAGTATCACCGGGGGCAATCTCCAAAAAAAGTCCCGTGGGGCAGGCCGGCAGTCCTTCGTCCATGCCCATGAATCACACCTCCTGTACCATCCTATTCGGGACGGCGGAGAATGTGCTTACTGCCCGTCGGGAAAGAGTGAAACTGCGATTTTTACCAGTTCCTGCAGTGACAACACACCCGAGAGGACAAAATCCCTGCCGTCGGCGGACCAGAACAGGGAGGCCAGGTTATCCTGTGCGTTTTGCTGGTAAATGCCCGTGTTCCTGCCGATGACCACTTCCCGGCTGCGGCTGCCCGCAAAAAGCCCCGTCTCATTTGCAGGCGCCTGGATAAAGGTAAAGGGCACATCTCCCCGGAAGACACAAATCAGCTGTTCCCTGCCGGCTTCCAGCACGCGGGAAATGGCATGCAGTTTGGTCCCCCCGGGCAGGTAGGCGGGCAGGTATACAGGCCCCGGCCAGCCTTTTTTTGCTTCTTCCAGGGTAAGGGGCGCGATCTCGCAGTAAGCCCCCACTTTGCCTGCGCCGTCGGGGGTGAAAGTAAAAAGATCGGGGGAGAAATCAGGATTAAGCTCGCTTTTTTTAACTTTTACCCGGCAGAGAAGTTTTTCCTCCAGGGACAATTCCATCTGCTCGGGCAGGTATGATTTCCGGTTCAGCCACAGGCTGACAGTTTCGCCGGCCAGCGGCCCGGGATAATCTACCCGGTAAACAGCCCCGCCGTTCAATTCCGCTTCGCCCCGGAAAGTAAAGCTTTCCGCCTCCAGCAGCTGCTGCAGGTAGCCGTAAAGCAGGAAAGGTGCGGCATTTTCCCTCGTTGTTTCCGTTATCTCCAGGCGGTAGTAGTCTCCCAGTGACGGCTGGTAGACCCAGATCTGACGGCCGTCACAAATAAAGATTTGGCTCTCCTCTCCCGCCTCCACTTCCACGCGCCAGCGCGAAGGGAAAGCATGCCACTGTTTGACACTGTACACCTGCACGCTTTCATCGGTGAATATTTCCACGTTGCACTCTGCAGTATAACCGTCCAGTTTTGCCAGCCTGCGCTCTATCTGCGGCAGCAGTTTTTCTCCCGTTACGGCACAGCCCACAGGCAAAAGCAGCATCACCAGCAGGACAGCCAGCATTTTTCGGGACAAACTTCTCTCCCCTTTTTCCCATGATTGCATCCAGCCGGCGGGCGGCTGTGCAACCTGCCGGCTTACACCATTGTTCTGATCAGATCATGACGGCTGACAATCCCGAGCAGGCGGCCTTCTGCATCCAGCACAGGCAGGCGGTTCACCTTTTTTTCCACCATCATGGCGGCGGCATCCTCCGGTGTGGCCTCACTGCCGACAGTATGGACCGGTGCGGTCATTATTTCCCCCACGCTGGTTGCCGCTATTTTTTTCAGGCCGTCAAAAAAATGTTGCGGGCTTTCCAGAAAGATAACGCCGCCCAGGATTTCCGTAAAAGCCGGGACACGCAGTTTCCGCTCCCGTGCCACCAGGTCACCTTCCGTGATCATGCCAATAACACGGTTTTCCCGGTCAATAACCGGGAGGCCGCTGATCCGGTGCTCTGCCAGCAGGCGCGCAGCCTCCGCAATGGTTGTATCTGCCGTCACGGTTATCACGTCTCTGGTCATAACCTCGCTGATTTTCATGCGCCAAAATCCCTCTCTTCATATGTATTGGCCTGCAAGGCCAGATATGCCTGGGAAAGATGACGGACCACATCGCCGGCCAAAAGCGACCGTTCCCCTACTTTTGCCGCCGCCAGATCGCCCGCCAGGCCATGCAGGAAAACAGCCAGACGGGCGGCGGAAACAGGATCCAGTCCCTGGGCCAAAAGCGCCGCCAGCAGGCCGGTCAGGACGTCACCGCTGCCGGCGGTGGCGAGGCCGCTGTTGCCCGTGGTGTTTATGGCTATTGTACCGTCGGGCTCCGCCACAATTGTATGCGCTCCCTTGAGGACCACAGTGGCATGAAAACGCCTGGCAAGCTTGCGGGCACTGCCCGGCCTGTCCGCTTGGATGTCTTTCGTTTTCTGCCCCAGCAGACGTGCCGCCTCGCCGGGATGAGGAGTGATAACAACGGGCGCCGTGCGCCGTGCCAGAACAGACGGCATGCCGGCCAGAAGATTAAGCCCGTCCGCGTCAATCACCAGCGGCAGGGGGCATTCGGTAACAATGTCATTTAAAAGGGATTGCAGTTCCGTGGCCTGTGTCCAGCCCGGCCCCACGGCCACGGCATGACAGGCCGCCCAGCGTTCTCTGAGCAAGGCGGCAGACTCGGGCAGCAGGCTGCCCTCCGCAGCTTCCGGCAGGGCAACGGTGATGGCTTCCGGCACCCGGGCTGCCAGCACGGTGCGGATACACGCGGGTACCGCCGCATACAGCAGGCCGCAGCCGCCGCGCAGTGCCGCACGGGCCGCCAAAACGGCCGCCCCGGACATGCCGGCCGAGCCGGCAACCAGGAGTACGGTCCCGAAGGTGCCTTTATGGCTGTCCGCCGGTCTGTCCACAAGCAGCGGCCGCACCACATCCGGCGTCAGCACACAGTTTTTCAGCCCGGCAAGCAAAGCCTGCGGTATACCGATATCCGCCACGGTGAGGCGGCCGGTGCACTCCGCCCCGGGATAAAGATAGTGACCATATTTGGGCAGGGCAAAAGTAACAGTTTCCACGGCCCGGACTGCCGCCCCCATGCTGAGGCCGGTGTCGGCATTAATGCCGGAAGGAATATCCACCGCCACTACAGGCGCCGGGCTGTTGTTTACGGCCGTAATAATATCCCTGTAAAAAGCGTCCAGTTCGCGGGAAAGGCCGGTGCCGAACAGGGCGTCCACTATGAGATCTGTGCGCGCCAGCTCCGCCGCAAAAGTCTTGCGGCCTTCTTCTGTGCAGAGGCACAGCACCGGCAGTTGCAGCTTGCGCAGCATCTGCAGGTTTTGCAGCGCATCTCCGCCGTACTCCTCATCGGGGGCCACAGTAAAAACAGTGACTCTTTTCTCCCGGCACAGCTGCCTGGCCACGACAAAGCCGTCCCCGCCGTTATTGCCCTTTCCGGCCACAACTGTGAGGTTCGGCCCTGTGTTTAGCGCCCGGATGCGTTCCGCCACCCGCAGGCCGGCATTTTCCATCAGGATTATGCCGGGAATGCCGTAGTCCCTGATGGTACAGCCATCAAGCTTACGCATTTCTGCCGCAGTAACCAGCCGCACTCTACCCACTCCTTTCGTCAGTGCGCAGGGGCTATGCTTCCTGCTGCGCCTTCCGGCTGCGGTAGTCTTCAATGGCCCGTTTTAAGGCGTCGGCCGCCAGATTGGAACAGTGCATTTTGGGCTCCGGCAGGCCGCCCAGTTCCTCGGCCACCTGTTTGTTGCTTATTTCCCAGGCTTCGACCAGTGTTTTTCCCTTCACCATTTCTGTAATGGCACTGCTGGTGGCGATGGCGGCACCGCAGCCAAAAGTGCGGAATTTTATGTCCTCAATAACTTCCTGGTCGTTGACTTTCAGGTAGATACGCATGATATCCCCGCACTTCATATTGCCAACTTCGCCGATACCGTCCGCATTTTCAATCTCCCCCACATTGCGCGGGTTCATGAAATGGTCCATCACTTTTTCACTGTACATTGTTTTCATCCCCCTGCTTATTCTTTACCCGCATAGACAGGCGACATGGCCCGCAGGCGCGCTACAATCCCCGGCATGACAGACAAAACATAGTCTATCTCTTCTTCCCTGTTGTAAGCACTCAGTGTCAGGCGCAACGAGCCGTGCGCCGTCTGGTGATCCAGCCCCATGGCCATAAGTACATGGGACGGATCCAGCGAACCTGAAGTGCAGGCGGAACCGCTGGAAACGGCAATCCCTTTCAGGTCGAGACTTAAAATCATGGATTCCCCTTCCACATACTGCACAGATATATTCACATTGCCCGGCAGCCTTTTTTCCGGATGGCCGTTCAGTCTGGTATCCGGTATGGCCAAAAGTCCTGCCATCAGCTTGTCGCGCATGGCTTTAATACGGCTTACCTTGGCCTCCATGTCAGTGGTGGCCAGTTCAATGGCTCTGCCCAGGCCCACAATGCCGGCCACATTTTCCGTGCCCGGCCGCAGCTTACGTTCCTGGGCGCCGCCAAAACTGAATACTTTAAGTTTTGTCCCCTTGCGCACGTAGAGGGCGCCGACCCCTTTGGGTCCATGGAATTTATGGGCGGAAAGGGAAAGCAGGTCAACCTGCAGCTCATCAACGTTTACAGGCAGGACACCGATGGCCTGCACCGCATCGGTATGGAAAATCACACCGCGTTCCCGGCAGATTTGCCCGATTTCCGCCACAGGCATAATTGTTCCCACTTCATTATTGGCCATCATGACGGAAACAAGTATGGTCTCGTCAGTAATGGCGTCCGCCACATCCCGGGGGGATACCATGCCGTATGCGTCCACCGGCAGGAGCGTAACCCTGAAACCTTCCGCCTCCAGCGCTTTGCAGGCATCAAGCACCGCATGGTGTTCCACGGCTGTGGTGATAAGATGACGGCCCTTGTTCTGCAGGGCGCGGGCTACGCCGCGAATGGCAATATTGTCGGCTTCAGTGGCGCCCGAAGTAAAAATAATTTCCCGTGGTTCGGCCCCCAGGGCGGCTGCAGTTTTTTCCCGTGCCTCTTCCACTGCTTTGCGTGCCTCGCGGCCAAATGAATGAATGCTGGAGGGATTGCCGTAAATGGCGGTCAGATACGGTTGCATGGCCACAAAAACCTCATCATGCATTCTTGTTGTCGCCGCATTGTCCAGATAAACCTTCTGCATTTAACTGTCCTCCTCGTTTGTCTCCCGTGACATCATGATGACATCGGCCAGGGTTATCTCATCAAGCACTTCCGACATTGTGTCCCGCAGCTTTTCCCAGATACCGCGCGTCAGGCATATGTTTTTACGTTTGCAGGAACTGTCATTGCCTTCGGCAACGCAGTCCACCGGGGCAATGGGGCCTTCCAGGGTGCGCACAATATCGCCCACCTTTATTTTTTCCGGCGGGTGCGCCAGGGTATAACCGCCTTTGGCTCCTCTGACCGAAGTGATCAGGCCTGCCCGTCGCAGCGGCAGGAAAATTTGTTCCAGGAATTGATACGAGATGCCTTCCCTCGCGGCAATCTCGCGCAGCGGGATGGGACCGGCACGGAAATTCAATGCCAGTATTGCCATGGCACGAACACCATATTCACCCTTGGCAGTGATTTTCATGTTATCACCAGCAATCCCGATTGTTTTGGTCGGCATTTTCTTTAGCGTAACAGGAAAAAGCCCCTCCGTCAAGGGGGCGGGAGGAGTTTCTTTTTACAGTTTAATGTTTTTGTAAGACCAGTGCCGCAGCCGAAGCCACGGCATACTCCCGGCTGTGGCTCAGCGACAGCGCCACGGGGGACAGGGAAAGCTTTTCTGCCCGTTTTGCCGCTTTGCCGGAGAGGTGCACCACCGGTTCTCCCCCGGGCAAAGAGAGTATTTCCACTTCAGTCCAGTTCAGGCTGCCTATCCCCAGTCCCAGCAGTTTAAACACAGCTTCCTTGGCGGCAAAGCGGGCCGCCAGGTGCCGGGCGGCATTGTCTCTCGCCGCCAGCTGTTCCTGTTCCCGTGCCGTAAAGAGGCGCTGCAAAAACTGTCGGGGGCGCCTGCCAAATGCCCGGGCAACCCGGTCAATTTCAATAATATCCACCCCGCAGCGCACCGCCGCCCTGTTTTCCCGGTTCATGCTCCTGCCGCCTTTACAAAACTGTTTCAAATTTATAGCCGATGCCCCAGACAGTCCGTAAGTATGTTGGATTGGCCGGGTCTTTCTCTATTTTTTCCCGGATACGCCGGATTAAAACTGTTACCGTGCCCGTATCACCGAAATATTCGTTTCCCCACACCAGATCAAGCAACTGATCCCGGCTGTAGACCACACCGGGATTATTGGCCAGCACCCACAGCAGGTCAAATTCTTTCGCTGTCAGGTAAACATCTTTGCCGTTCAGTTTCACTTCCCGCGTTTTACTGTTAATATAGAGGCGCCCGTCATCAAATGTTCCCTGCCGGAGACGGGGAGCAAGCTCCTCGCCGGCGACACGGCGCAGGACGGCCTTAACACGCAGCGCCAGCTCCGAAGGGCTGAAAGGTTTGGTTACATAGTCATCCACCCCCAGGTTGAAGCCCAGGGCTTTGTCTTCCAACTCGTCCTTGGCGGAAAGAATAATAACCGGTGTATTGTCCCCCCTGCTGCGCAGTGCCCGGCAGACTTCAAAGCCGTCCATTTCCGGCATCATTAAGTCAAGCACAATTAAATCCGGACGCTCCTCCTCCACTTTCTGGACGGCTTCCAGCCCGTCCGCCGCATGGATCACCTTGTAAGCGTCCTTCCGCAGGCTCTGTTCGACAATGCGCCGGATTTTCGGCTCATCATCCACAACCAGGATCTTTGTCATTTTACTGCTCATGCTCCTGTCCTCCTTTGCCGGCAAAAGGCAAGTAAATGTAGAATTCGGTACCCCCGTCCACTTCACTGGACACGCCTACGCGGCCGCCCTGCAACTCGGCCAGCGTTTTCACCAGGGCCAGTCCCAGTCCGGTGCCGCTGCGGCGCCTGCGGGTGGAACTGTCTCCCTGGCGGAAACGTTCAAAAATGTGGGGCAAAAATTCCGGGGCTATGCCTTCGCCGTTATCTTTGACGGTTATAACGGCAAAATCGTCTTCCGCTGCCGCCGATACATGGATCTCGCCCCCGTCTTTGGAAAATTTAATGGCATTGGAAATGAGGTTAAAGATCATCTGGCGGATGCGTTCCGGATCCCCGTACACCAACGGCAGGTTAACCGGGTGAACATGCAGAGTAACATTATTTTGGTAAGCAATAGCCGACATGGTCCGCCGTACCACACGGAAAATATCATTCAGATCCACCTGTTCCCTCTCCAGGCGCAGGTGACCTGCATCATATTTGGCCATGTCCAGGATATCGCTGATTAGCATCATCAGCTGTTGGGAACTTGTTTTGATATCCATCAGGTTTTCCCGCTGCTCCTCATTGAGGGGGCCGGGGATCTCATCCAGGAGCAGTTCGGAAAAAGCCACAATGGAGGTAAGGGGTGTTTTCAGCTCATGGGTAATGGTGGCCATAAACTCGCTTTTCAGACGGTTATTCTCGGAAAGTTTCTGGTTCAGCTGTGACAGGATCTTTTGGCCTTCCTTCAGGCGCAGATTGGCCACTTCCAGTTCCCTGGTGCGTGTTCTGACTTTACGCTCCATATTCTGGTATAAATCTTTAAATTTCGCCAACATGGCGGAAAATTCCTGCGCCAGGGTGGCAACTTCCCCGTAGGCGGGCACATCGGCAAAGGATACGTCCAAATTGCCGCTGCCCGCTTGTACCGCCCTGTCCTTGAGCTCCTGCAGGGGCCGGACTACCAGGCGACCTGTGATTAAAAGCACTGCAGTCAGGATCGCCAGCCCGAGAAGGGAGCTGAAAAGCAGCAGGCTGAAACGGTTCTGACGCACCGCAGCCAGGCTGTCCGCCATGGGAATGGTCACACTGATTGCTCCGGCCAGATCACCGACTTGAAAGCCTTCTTTGGGAAAACCGGCCACATCACTATCCCCCGCGGGCATGCCGTGGCAATCCAGGCAGTTTTCCTCCGCAAACAGCGGCACAATATGGCGGTAGACCGGCTCCCCGTTCAATTCGGCGGTGCTGTATACATGCACTAAAGTGGGGTCGTCTGCAAACTGCAGCAGCGCATCACGTTCAAACCCATCGGGGGCATTTTCCGGGTTGCGGACCTGAAGCCTGGTTTGCTTGATGCTGTAGTCTGTCCGCTCAGCCAGGATGTCGCCCACCCCTTTGCCCACCCTTGCCGGGTTCAGGTGCTTAAATTCAAAATTGCCTTCACTGTTATAATTAATCCAGTCCTGCTGGGAGGCAATATAAGAGCGCACTGCAATAAACTGTTCCGTAATTACTTCCGCCTGGGTGTGCAGCTTGTCCAGTTCACTGTTATAGTAAAACCTGCTGCTGACAACATAATCCAGGAGAAGCAGGGCAATAAACAAAAGGCTGATGATAAAAAAATACCGTCCACCCAGGGTATTACGCCGCGGCAAATACATAATGAAAAAACCACCTTTGTCTGGTCACCACAGTTTCTGTGGTTTTCGACAGAAGTGGCAGAAAATCCTTTTTAGTGCCAAAACAGGCTGCCCTGTTTAGCGTACTTCTATTTTTTTGCACAAACTGTCCGGCAGCTTTTCTTCTTCGTAGTAGAGGGTAACATTGGCATAAGCCAGGGAAGGATTGTTTTTGTTTACCCCGAAAAGATCCAGCCGTTCTTTCAGCACATCTACCAGCTCATTGATGAACGCACCCATTCTGTTGAGCAGCGCCATCTCGCCGTCTGTCAGTCTGCCCTGAAAAACGGCGCTGTAAACAAGCTCCAGGTGCAGCGGGTTGCCCAGTTCATCGGTCTGGTAGTTCAGGTTCACGCTTGCCTGCGTTGACTCCGCCTCCGTTTTTGCCCGGTCCCTGTCAGGCAGTGCCAGGCTGATACTGTAAGCAAATGATTGCGGCAGCGGTTCCAGAGTCCGTTCAATCACCAGGCTGCCCGCCACGTCAGCCATGCCCGCTTCCACCTCTTCAATTGCCGCCACCAGTGCTTCGGGGTTTTTGTCAATCACATAGAATTCATGCAGCCGCGACACCGCACCGAGACGTTTTAGCGCAACCAGGGAAATACGCTGCTCCTCCTCAACAGCGGCGGGATAAGCTTCCTGTTCCCAGGAACAGTGAACATTGTCACTTACATAGGTGTTTTCCGGCAATAACAGTTTCTCGGGCGTCACCTTCATCAGGTACTCCCTGGCTTCTCCGGCCGATGTGAAAGTACGGGGAAGCTCCGCCTCCCTGACATACTCTTCCACCGCATCTCCCGCCGCCCCGTAAGCGACAAAACGGCGGAAAAATATTTTATTCCCGCCTGTCAGGCCTTCTTCCAGCAAGACGCTATAAGGAAAGCCGGGAACAGGAACAAAATCAATATCCGCCAAACGTGTAACTTTATCATCTTCCAAAATATCCAGCTCGGCATCCTGGGGTGGCAGGTTGTTCAGCTCCAGGGCGGCGCACCCGGTTAATGCCGGCAGTATTAACAGCAAGATAAGAAAAAATTTTTTCATCTCAGGCTCCTTCTGCCAAGTCACAGAGAGTGGTATTTTCATCATAACAGATTAAGAATCGTGTTATGTTACTGTTTATTTACAGAATTCGCCCAAGCAATTAATTTTTCTTAATATTTACGGCGGCCACTCCCAGCCCCATGACCAGCCTGCGCAGCACAGGATGATACATAAAGGGAAGTTTTATGTTTTTCAGCAGGATCTGGCGGCGCAGGCCGGCTGTTTCCCGGCGGTAACGCTCCGCAAAGCCGTCAAGCCCGTCTTCCATGCTTTTGGCGCAGGCAAGCGCACTGCGAAAAGCAAAACTGAATCCTTCCGCCGAACTGGGGCTGATCCAGCCTGCCGCCTCGCCGATGAGAGCGGCCCCGCCGCCCGCAGCCGGGAAACGCGGCACACAACGCGGGCGGGCTATAAAAGCCCCTTCCCTTTTAAGGCATTCATTCAGCCGGTAACCATAGGCGGCAAGTCTTTGCTTCAACTCGCCGAAAGCAACGGCGGCACTCCTGCCGGGCGCCAGGGCGGCCCCCAGAATAAGCGTCTCCCCTTTGGGAATAGTCCACCCGTAAAAATCGGTAATCCGGGGATCAAAAAAGACTGAAAAATATGGAGGTGCCGCCTGCGCCGGAAACCATTCCTGCATAGCCGCATAAAACTTTTGTTCAGTCCCCCCGGCAAAAAGTTTTCTGCCCACCAGGGACAGGGCTCCGTCTGCACCGACAATGCACCGTGCATTGGCTGTGCACCTTTCCCCTGCCCGTATAAACTGCAGCCTGTAAAAGCTGCCTTCCCGGCGTACATCTTTCACTACGGCAGGGCAGCAGACATCCACCGTGTCCGGAATTAATGACACCAGCCAGCGGTCAAATTTTTCCCGGTCCATATTGAGGTAAAAACGCTGGTAATAACGCTCCTGTCCACTCTGCAAATCTATGGTGCGCACAACAAAAAGCTGCGGCCCCACCAGCACATCCTTGGGCAGGGCAAGTCCCATCATGCCCAGGGTCTTCTGGGCATCGGGAGCCAAAAGTCCCCCGCAGCATTTGCGTGCCGGGGTGCTGCCGGCCGGCCGCAACAGGTCCCGCCGGTCGAGGAGCAAAATACGACGGCGGCGTCCCAGCAGCCTGGCCAGCGTGGCTCCCGCCGGTCCGCCACCCACAATGGCAAGATCATACATCCCCCGGCATCCCCCCTGTATTTTCCTGCTGTCCCTGCGACAGCCCCACCAGAAGCGCCTCCAATTCCGCCACTGTCCGCACCAGGTGGTCAGGTTTTTCGGCGACAAGTTCTCCTTCATCGCCATAGCCGTACAGGACGGCAACCGGTTTTATCCCGTTTTCCCGGGCGGCAATAATATCATATTTACGGTCTCCCACCATCACCGCCTGTGCCCGCTCCGCCTCCGGTATGCACCCCAGCACTTGCGCCACAATGTCGGTTTTAACCGGTATCCTGCCGTCATCCCGGGCACCGGCCACTGCGGTGAAATAAGGTGTAAGCCCCATGTGTTGCAGCACCTTTTCCGCCATGGAAGCAAGTTTCAGCGTCGCCACATACAGACGGCATCCTGTGGCCTGCAGTTTTTCCAGCATACCGGTAATTCCCGGGTATACTCTGTTTTCATACAGGCCAACCTGCAGGTGATGTTTCCGGTAAACACGGACGGCCTCTTCAGCCTGTCTGCTGTCGAAGCCGCAGACAACCTGGAAAGATTCCACCAGAGGCGGGCCGATAAAGACCCGGCAGGAATCTGCATCAAGCTCCTCGCTGCCAAAATGCTGCAGGGTATGGTTGAGAGAATGCAAAATGCCCTGTGCCGGGTCTGTCAGCGTACCGTCCAGATCAAAAAGAAAATGTTTATACAAAAACAATCACTCCCGCCCGTTCATTCGTGCCTGCCGCCCGTTGGTTCCGGTCCGAAATACTGGTAAAAGTGGCATTCAATCCTGCCGTTATACAACTTTCTTTTTTTTGCCGCCGGGCGGCCAAAAAGCCGCTCAAAGCCTTTATGCGATGTAAGGACAAAACAGGACCAGGTGGGCAGCTGCTCACGGAGCAACCTGCCCAGTTCCCGGTAGATTTTTTCCGCTTCCCGTACTTCACCCAGCCGTTCACCGTAAGGCGGGTTGCACAGCAGGCAACCGTATTCGAAACGGGAGCGGAAAGCGGAAAAAGGCAGGCGCTGAAAATGGATCACGTTCTCCAGGCCCGCCCGGCGGGCATGGTGGCGTGCCAGGCGCAGCACTTTTTCATCAATGTCGGTGCCCAGAATACGCACTTTCCTCTCCCGGCGGGCAACTTCTTCCGCCTCCTGCCGGGCAAGACGCCACAGGCGTTCAGGTATGCGCGACCAGTTTTCCGCGCTGAAACGGCGCCTGCCGCCGGGGGCGATATTCAAAGCCAGCAGTGCCGCCTCAATGGGTATGGTTCCCGAACCGCAAAACGGGTCGGCCAGCACTCGCTCCGGCGGCCACTTGCTCAAACGCACCAGGGCAGCCGCCAGCGTTTCCCGGAGCGGGGCGGCGGCTGCCAGCTCCCGGTAACCGCGCTTGTGCAGACCGGCGCCGCTTGTGTCAAGTGTCAGTGTAGCCCTGTCTTTCAGGAGGGCAACTTCTATTTTATAGCTTGCGCCGTTTTCGGGAAACCAGTTCCGGTGGTAAGCCTGTTTCATTTTCTCCACCACGGCTTTTTTCACAATGGCCTGGCAGTCCGGCACGCTGAAGAGCTTGGATTTGACGGCTTTGCCGGTGACGGGGAAAGCGGCGTCGGCCGGCAGCCACTCCGGCCACGGCAAAGCTTTTGTCCCCTCAAAAAGTTCGTCAAAAGTACGGGCCTCAAACTCCCCCACCTTTACCAGCACCCTGTCGGCGGAACGCAGCCAGAGGTTGGTCCGGCAGATGGCTTCCTCATCGCCGTAAAAAGTAACACGGCCGTTTTCCACCATTTGTTCTTTATATCCCAGCTCTTTCAGTTCAGCGGCCACCACGGCCTCCAGGCCGAAAGCGGCGGTAGCAATCAGTTCAATTTTTGCCATGCATGTCTCCTTACTCTGATACGGTAATTGCCGGCAGCCGGCGCCTGCCGGCCCGGGCAGGGAAAAAGCTTGTCCGCCAGGGGCGGGTGGGAAAATTGCAGGGTGTTCTAGCCTGACCCCAAGGCTTTTTCTACTGCTTTGAGGATTACTTTGCTGCTGTAGGTGGCGCCGGAAATTGTGTCTACCTGCAGCGACTGTTCTGCAATAATGCGGTCGGTTATTTTTTCCCCCGCCGCACCCCTGCCGTGGTCATGCCGCTGGATGTCAATAGCCGTAATTTTCCCGCCGGCCACAGTCACTGTCAGTTCCACACCAATGGGGCCGGCTTGTATGCTGCCGGGGTAAACCCCGTCGGCAACCTGCCCGGGGTTAATTTCACCAATCTCCATCATTTGGATACCCCTGATGCCCCGCCAGAAAGCAATTGCCGCGCCACCGGCAAACAGCACAACCAGCGCCAGTAAAACAGGCAATACTTTTTTTCTCATCTTGCAGCGCCTCCTCCGCTTACTCCCGTTTAAAAATACCAGCTCTTACCTGCTATCCCGCAGGCTGCTTCTGGCAACTGAGAACAGGAAGTTCTAACCTGACCCCCCGAAGAGAGCGGCGCTGAGCCTGTCTATCCCGGCCCGCGAAATATTTTCCACAGTCCGGTCTACCCCTGCAATTTTTTTCACTATGGCCCGTTCAAGGAAATTCATTTTTTCAAAATAATAGGCATACCCCAGGTGTTCAACAGCTCTGGCGGCGGCAAGCAACTCTGCGGGAAACGCGGCCTGCAGCTGTGCTGCCACAGCGGCTGCATTGGCACAGCAGAGAAAAAGGCCCACCTTTTTTTCCAGGAGCTGTGAAAGGTATGCCCGGCAAAAAGTTGCCGTTTCTTTCTGTATTTTCCCCATGCGGATGGAGCCGCCTATAATCACAGTATCATAACCGGACGGGTCCGCCTGGCATTTCTGCAGGTTGGCCAGTGTAATCCCGCCGGGTGCCTGGGCTGCCAGCATTTCGGCACATTTCTGCGTACACCCGTGCCTGCCGGCATAAACAATGAGTGTCTTCACCGCTCTCACCCCAAAAGATAATATTAACCGGATATTTATTGTAACATTGTTACCACGGGAACACAATATTTCTCCTGCGCTGCCGCAAATAACCGGCGGCAGTTTGCCCGGGGACGCAAAAACGCAGGGAAATCCTGCGTTTTTTGGCAAATCTGTATTTACCTCTGAAACAGACTGCTGCCCGTTTTGTTACAGCATTTTTACAATGCGGATGTTTTTTTCCCTGGCCAGGTCTATTATTCCCGCTTTGGTTCTGACAACGGGGCTGGCGGTATCATGCGGGGGGATATAAAGGATTTTTCCTTTTTCACCCGTATTGAAAAGCACTTCCGCCCCTACATAATAAGTAACAATATTTTTCAGGAAAGTCAAAAGGACCAGCGGATCAAACATTTTCATGCCCACAGTGCTGAACAACTCAAAGGCGGCAAAGGGCGTCAGACTGTCTTTATACGGGCGGGGAGTGATCATGGCATCGTAAACGTCGGCTACAGCCACAATCCTGGCATAAATGTTGATAAAATGCGGGCCGGCCTGGTAGGGATAACCGGAACAGTCTATACGCTCATGGTGCAGGAGTGCCACCCGTTTCACATCTTCATCCAGTTGATCTGTCCCGGACAACATTTCATAGCCAAACACAGTATGTTTCTTTATTTCCTCGTATTCTTCCCTGGTCAGGATGGTCTGCTTGTTGAGAATATGGGCAGGTATCCGGACTTTGCCGATATCGTGCAGCAGAGCGCTCTGAATCAGTTTTTCAATTTCACCGGAAGAAAGTTTCAGCCATTTGCCTGTCAGCATGGCATAAAAAGCCGTGTTTAAACTGTGGGCATATGTATGCTCATCAATGTTTTGCAGCGTGCAGAGAGACTGTACTACCAGTTCTGTTTCCTGGATTTTGCTGTGGACAAAAGTGGAGACTTGGGACAGTTGTTCTACATCCAGCTTGTTTCCTGCAGCCAGGCTTGTAATTATTTCTTTCAAGTCACTGTGAGATGCGCCGTATTGCCGGTGAAATTCGGACTGTTTCGGGTTTTTCTGCAGGGAAGCAAAGAAAGGCGGGCCGTCTTCATATTCATACACAAAAACTTCCCGGACCCCGATTTCAATCAGTTTTTCCTGGATATACGGATTGATTACCGTATCTTTTACCAGCATTTTAACACCGTTGTCAGCAATAATGTCATGTGCCAGGACATCTCCTGCCATGCAGTCAAAAATGGAAATTTTTCTTTTTTTCAAGGGATACTCTCCTCCTGCTGCCGCTTCTCAGGCGGACAGATTACACCGGTACCAACTCCAGCTCTTCCAGCATTTCAGCAAATTTTTCCGTATCAATGGGTTTGGCTGCATAGGCATTGCAGCCCAGGGCAAATGCTTCCTTGACATGGTCCGTCGCCGCCAGTGCGGTAGTCATAATAATGATAACACTTTCTGCAGGCGGGATATTATTCTGTCTTTCCAGGTCCCGTATCGCCTTCAGTACTTTCACACCGTCAACTTTCGGCATCATGATGTCCAGGCAGATGAGATCATACGGGTCATTGTCCTTCATGGCCATTACGTAGGCGTCAATTGCTTCCAGGCCGTCCACCACCTGGTCGCATTCACCGTAGCGGGAGAGAAATTTACTTAAGAATTTCCTGCTGGCAGGATCGTCTTCTGCGATTAAAATTCTCATGCACCTTCCCCCCTGTTGTCCAATACTTTTTTATAAGTTGCAAACAGATCCTGGAACCGGGAGAGCAGGGTATCTATCTCTTTGCTGTTGCCTCTCCGTGCCGCCAGTTCTATTTTAAACATGGCATATTTCAGTTCTTCGGCATCCACGGCAAAAAACAAATCTTTCATTTTATGGGCATACAGCTCCGTACGTTCAAGGTCACAAACGGCGCAGGCGGCCTGCAGCTCCGCCAAAAGTGCTTCCAGCTCCGGCAGGTGCGCGGCCAGTTCTGTATTTTCCCCCGCTTCTTGCTCCGTCACAACCAGTTCCCCGTCGGCATTCAGGTGCACACGGCCGCGAAAGGCGGCCTGTCTCCCGGCGCTGAGCACTTTGTCCACCATCTCATACAGTTCTTCCATGCGGACCGGTTTGGGCAGGTATTCGTCCATTCCCAGCGACAGGAAGCGTTCCCTGTCACCCTGCAGAGCAAAAGCTGTAAGGGCCACAATGGGAGTATGCCTGCCCCCCTTTTCCCGTTCACGGATTCTGGCGGCAGCTTCAATACCGTCCATCCGGGGCATCTGGATATCCATCAGAATCAAATCGTAGGCTTTGGTGGCATGCATGGCCAGCGCCTCTGTCCCGTTGGCGGCCACATCCACCCGGTGCCCCCGCTCTTTGAGCAGGCGTGCCACTACCTCCTGGTTGACGCGGTCGTCTTCCACCACCAGGATAGTCCGCGGGCGTGACACCCCGGGCCGCGTGGCAGGTGCCGGTTCCGTGGGGAGGGAACTTTCTTGTGCCGGCAGAAAAGGCAGGCTGAAAGCAAAAGTACTGCCCACACCCGGCTCGCTGTGTGCCCAGATGCTGCCGCCCATTTTTTCCACCAGCTGCCTGCTGATTACCAGCCCCAGGCCTGTACCGCCGAATTTCCGCGTGGTCGAACTGTCAACCTGGCTGAAACTGCGAAAAAGTTTTCCCATCATCTGCGGTTCAATGCCGATCCCCGTATCGGTAACGGCAAACTGCAGGTGCACCTTGCCGTTTACTTCACCGCTTTTATGCACAGAGAGACTCACATATCCCTCCTGGGTAAATTTAATGGCGTTATGCACCAGGTTGTCAATGACCTGACGCAGGCGTGTCGGATCCCCCGTCAGAAAGTTCGGGACGTCCATACCCACCTGCTTCCGGAGCTTCAGGCCTTTCTTTTTGGCACTGACCCCATGGGTTTTCATAATTTCCCCGAGCAGCTCCTGCAGGCTGAAAGGCACTTTTTCAATTTTCATTTTCCCTGCTTCGATTTTGGAAAAATCCAGAATATCGTTAATGATTAAAAGCAGCGAATCGGCACATTTCTTGGCCGTGAGCAGGTTGTCCCGCTGTTCACTGTTCAGGGGTGTCAGCAGGGTCAGGTCGATCATGCCGATAATGCCGTTGATGGGAGTGCGGATTTCATGGCTCATATTGGCCAGGAATTCACTTTTAGCCCTGTTGGCGGCCTCCGCCGCCTCTTTTGCTTTCAGGATCTGCTCTTCCGCCTTTTTCTGCCGGGAGATATCACGAAAAACAATGACGGCGCCGTTCAGTTCACCCCGGGCATCACGTACGGAAGCGCAGCTGGCTGACAGGTATTTCCCCGTACCGTCCCGGCAGCGCAGCATGGTTCCGTGCTGCAGTCCCATGGGTTCCCGGGCTGCCATGATTTCTGCCAGCGGCAGCGGCAGAGGTGCATTTGTTTCGGCGTGATACAGGGAAAAGACAGCGGACAGCTCCCGCCCCAGCGCCTCTTTTTGGCGCCAGCCGGTGATCAGTTCTGCAGAACTGTTCATGTAGTTGATTATCCCGCGGATATCAGAAACAATTACGCCGTCGCCCAGACAATTAATAATAGCTTTCATGCGGCCATAATCAACTGCTTGTGCTTCCGCCATAGCTTCCCTCCCTTTCAGATTAAAATGGGTTGGGTAGTAATGGTAACATTACCGGTAGCCACATCCATTTCCACAGTACGGCTTACATCACCGCCCACTGCGGCGCTGCTCACCGTGAGGGACATGTCCGACAGCACCCGCATTACCGCTGTCAGATTTTTTTTGCCGATGGCAAAATAATCTTTGCCGCGGGCGGAATCTGCCCCGCCATAAACACCCACCAGCAGTTCCGTGCGCCGGCAGCCGAATTCACGGCGCATCTTTTCCAGCAGGAGGGGAATTCCGGTGGAGGCATAATAAGCCGGGCGCTGTCCGGCGGCCTCATTATTGGGGGGTGAAGGCAGGGCAATATGGACCATGCCCGCCGCCCTGTGGAGCCTGCTGTAAGCTGTCACGGCCACACAGGAACCCAGGGCATAAGTTTTCAGTTTGGCGGCAGTTTCATTTGTGACCGCACATTCTCCGATGCCTACTGTGATTTGCATGTGCTCACCTGCTCAAAACCTCCAGTAATAAATCGGGGATCTCGGAGAGCGAAGCCTGTTTCTCCACCGCTCCGATCTCATAAGCCACTTTGGGCATCCCATAAACCACACTGGACTGCTCGTCCTGCCCGATGGTCCGCGCCCCCCTGCGCCGCAGCTGCAGCATGCCCCTGGCACCGTCGGCCCCCATGCCTGTCAGGATTATACCCACCGCTTTGTCGCCGGCCACTGCGGCCACCGATTCAAAAAGGACATCCACGGAAGGACAGTGTCCGTTCACTTTTTCCCCGGCGGCCACTTCGGTGAGATAGCGTCTTCCCTGTTGTTTCAGCCGCAAATGCCGGTTTCCCGGTGCAATAAACACTTTACCCGCTTCCAGGACATCGCCGCTTTCCGCTTCCTTGACTGTAAAAGCAGTCTGCGCATTAAGGCGTTCCGCAAAAAGACGGGAAAAAACAGGCGGAATATGCTGGGCAATGAGGATGGCGGGAATATCTGCAGGCAAATGCTTCAGCAGATACGCAAGCGCCTCGGTGCCGCCGGTGGAAGAACCGATGGCAATTACCTGCCGGCTGTATGTTGAAGTGCCGGGCGGGCTCTGCAGCTGCACCGCCTGTGCGGGTGCGCCTGCGACTCTGATTTTGCTGTTTGCCGCGATTTTGATTTTCACTGCCAGGTCGGCCAGAAAATGCTGTATATGCCGGCGGGAGGAAAGGTCCGGTTTGCTTAAAAACTCCACCGCCCCGGCGTTTAAGGCGTCAAAAACGGCCCCGCTGGTGGTGCTGATGACAATTACCGGCAGCGGGTACTGGGGCAGCAGCCGCCGGATAAACTCAATCCCGTTCATTTTGGGCATTTCAATATCACAGGTCATGACATCGGGACGATAAGCCAGAATTTTGTCCCTGGCATCATACGGGTCCATGGCAGTGGCCACAACTTCAATCTGGCTGTCCTGTGCCAATCCCCTCACAATAATTTCACGGAAAACAAGACTGTCATCAACGACTAAGACCTTAATTTTGCGCTGTGCTGTTGACATTGCGGCACTCTCCCGACCTGTCATGTGCGTGTTATTTTTCTGTAGACGGCGGGCCGTACATATTGTAAAGACGTAGTTTCCCGGTTTAAGGATTCAGAATGGCCGATAAAAAGATAGCCGCCGTCCTCCAGGAGATGATCAAATTTGTTAACCAGCTCAATTTTGGTATCGTTATCAAAATAAATCATGACATTCCTGCAGAAAATCGTATGGAATTTGCGGCGGAACGGGAAAACTCGCTCCACCAGGTTGAATGTCCTGTAGATTACATTGTTTTTTATGCGGTCTTTAACGATAACATTGCCTGCGTCATACCGTTCAAAATAAGCGAGCTTCCAGGAGGCCGGCAGGGGTGCAATTCTTTCATTGCTGTAAACACCTTTGCGAGCAATCTCCAGCGCCTGCCGGGAAATATCCGTAGCCAGGATCCTGGTATCCCACAGTGCGGCCTCCGCCCCGAAAAATTCATCTATCACCATGGCCAGGGTATATGCTTCCTCGCCGGTGGAACAGGCGGCGCACCAGACACGCAGGTCACGGTCGGCAATGCGTTCCTTCAGGTAAGGCAGTACTTCATCACGAAAGAAGTAAAAATGATCCGCTTCCCGCATGAAAAATGTATGATTTGTCGTAATCCTGTTCAGGAGGTTAATGACGGCTTCCCCGGTGGTATCCGAGACCAGGTCGTCAATATATTCTGTGAACGAGCGGTAGTTTTTGGCTGCAAGCAGGTTGTGCAATCTGCCTGTGAGCAACGTCTTTTTTTCCGGTTTCAGGTAGATACCGTAATTGTCTTTAATGAAAGCTGCCAGTCTCTGAAATTCTTTGTCGGTTATATTTCTTAAGCTTTCCATCCCTGCACCACCTGCGGCCGGGGCCGTTCTGCCCCTGCCAAACGGCCCCTTGCTTTACGAGTATTTGCCGAACTCACTGTCACTGAGACTGTCCTTTGGCGCATTATCCTTGTCCGCGGCAAGGTTTTCGTCATCGGGCAGCCTGATTTCAGCACCGGCGGCCGCCTCCTGCAGAACAGTCTTTTCCACATCCTCCGGTGCCGGTTCAGTCTCGCGCTGTTCTTCCGTCTGTACCTTTCTGCGCAGCAGCCGCCCGGCAAGTTTTTTCAGCCCTGCTTTTACCCCCCGTTTTTTCGTCTCGTCCGTCACAGCCTTCTCCCCGCTCACATCATCGGCTACGGCAGTCTCTCCGGCTTTCAGCGTAAAACGTGCCACCTGGTTTTTCAACAGTTCTGCCTGGCCTGACAACTCTTCGCTGGCGGCCGCCGTTTCCTCGGAAGTGGCGGAATTGCTCTGGGTGACGTCGGAAACAAGCACCACCCCGTCATTAATCTGGCTGATGGCGGAAGCCTGTTCATTGGAGGCCACCGCTATCCCGGCCATGATGTTGGCCACTTCAGTAATTCCGCCAATGATTTTTTCCAGGGCTTCGGCCGTCTGGCCGGCAATACGCTTGCCTTCCGTAGCTTTTTGTTTGGACAGTTCAATCAGTTCGGCAGTTTCTTTGGCAGCATCGGCTGAGCGTGCCGCCAGGTTGCGCACCTCTTCCGCCACCACGGCGAAACCTTTTCCGTACTGGCCCGCCCTGGCAGCTTCAATGGCCGCATTCAGCGACAGGATATTTGTCTGGAAGGCGATTTCATCAATAACCCTGATAATGCGCGAAATATTGGCGGAGGAAATGTTGATCTCTTCCATGGCCATCAGCAGATCCTGCATCTCTGTATCTCCCTGCCGGGCATCGTTTTTGGCCGCATCGGCAACCTCACTGGCTTTGTTTGCATTTTCCGCATTTTGTTTTGTCTGGGTCAGCACCTCTTCCAGCGAGGCAGTCAGTTCTTCTATCGAACTGGCCTGTTCCGTCGCCCCCTGGGAAAGTTCCATACTGGAGTCGGACACCTGCTTGGCCCCGGAAGCAACCTGTTCGGCGGCAGTCCAGATATTGGTGAGGGCCAAATTCATATTATCGGTCATTTTCTTAAATGCGCCGGCCAGGATGCCCACTTCATCCTTGGTATCAATATCAATGGTTATATCGAGCCTGCCCTCCGCCAGGGAGTTGGCGGCTGCAACCAGTTTATTGATGGGCTTGCTGATATGACGGGAAATAATAAATCCCAAAACAACAGCCAGCGCGATGGCCACAAAGACCCAGGTCCGCAAAGTGTTTGCCACTACGGTCGCCTGCTCCCTGTTATTTGTCGCATTGGCCTCGGCATCAGCCAGTGCCATTTCCATCAGTTTCTGCAAAGCCACCTGCTGCACAAGAGCTGCCTGCTCCATTTCACCGTGCAGGAGCTCAATAGCTTCCGCATCATTGTTTTGTATGGCAAGATTAAATAATTTTTCCACCTCAATGTTATAAGCGGCTCTTTTCTTAATAAAATCATCAAAAGCCTGCTCGATAAGTCTTTGGTGCTTCAGTTTGCTGAATTCGGCAGCCAGGACTGTAATCTGGGCATTCCATTTATGGACATTGTCAAGGTGTTTTTTAATCTCGTCATAATCTTCAGCCAGAATCATATCCCGTGCATCTGCATGCATCTGATTGAAGAGAGAGAGCATATTGGAAGCCTGGTAAATGGGCAGGGCCTGTTTTTCATAAACTTCGGCCACTCCTGCGGCAAGGTCGTTGATATTTTGCACTCCCAGATAGCCTACAAGGCCTGTGACGGCTGCCACCAGCAGGAAGCAAAACAGAATCTTGGTAAACAACCGGCGGTTTGTAAACAGTTTCATTGCCTTCCCCTCCTACAATTGGGATAACTGTTCCACTTCATCGTCCGTCAGGATTTTATTGACATCCAGTATCAGCTTTACCTCTTCACCGACACTGGCAATTCCTTTAATATAGCGGTTGTAAGTTTTATTGATTTCCGGCGGATCCGCAATATCTTCGTCAGGTATGGAGAGGACTTCGGCAACACTGTCCACAACCAGCCCCATGGTAATCCCGCTCATTTCCACAATAATCACACAGGTCCTGTCATTGTAATGGCGGAAAGGTTTCCGGAAACGCAGCCGTACATCCATAATGGGAATAATGCGGCCGCGCAGATTAATGATCCCGCGAATATAGTCGGGTACTTCCGGTACTTCCGTCAGCGGCTGGATACCAATGATCTCCGTCACATAACGCAGTTCAATGCCGTAGGAATCACTGCCGATTAAAAAAGTCAGGTATTTGCCCTGCAGTGTATCTTCTTCCTCCTCCTGATACCCCTGAAAACTGACATATTCGGCCATATGCAAACTCCTTCCGCTTACTTACTCGTAACTGTGCGTTACGCCACAAAACCGCTCACATCAAGAATGAGGCTGATACTGCCGTCTCCCAGCAGGGTGCAGCCGCCAATGCCCCTGATTCTTCTGTTCTGCAGATAGCGGGGCAGGGCTTTCACCACCACTTCCTGCTGCCCGAGCAAATCGTCCACAAAGAGACAGAAAGGCTTGTCCTCATAATCCACCAGGATAAAGATACCATCCGCCAGGTCTGTTACTTCCGTCGGGATCCGGAAAAATTCATGCAGGCGGATAATGGGGTAACACTGGCCCCGGACCATGAGCATTTCATTCCCGTCAGTATCCGTCACCAGTTTATGGTTCTCCAGACGAACCGACTCTTTGATGGCACTGATGGGCAGGGTATAACGCGCCTGGCCCACATTCAGGTTCATGCCGTCAATGATGGCCATGGTGAGCGGCAGTTTCAGCGTAAAAGTTGTCCCCTGGCCGCTCACACTGTCCACTGTGACGGAGCCGCCCACACTTTCCAGGTTATTCACCACCACATCCATGCCTACGCCCCGCCCGGAGAATTCCGTTATCTGCTCACTGGTGGAAAAACCGGGGAGAAAAATCAGCTGGAAGATCTCCTTGTCCGTCATGTCCGCCGCCGGCTTGGGCAGCAAATTGTTTTTTTGCGCCCGCCTGAGTATTTTATCCTTGTCAAGCCCTCTGCCGTCATCACGCACCATAATCAGCACATGGTTGCCCACATTGCGTGCTTCCAGTGTTACCGTCCCCGTCCTGTCCTTGCCGGCTGCCAGGCGTTCAGCCGTCGTTTCCAGTCCGTGGTCAATGGCGTTGCGGATTAAATGCATCAACGGGTCGGAAATATGTTCAATAATGTTTTTGTCAACTTCCGTGTCCTCCCCAATTAACTGCAGCTTCACCTCTTTTTGCAATTTCTTGCCCATATCCCGCACAATGCGCTGCATTTTCAGGAAAGTATTGGCCAGCGGCACCATGCGCACAGACATGACCAGGTCCTGAATTTCACTGGTGATTTTATGCAACTGCCTGGCCGCCTGCCGGAAATTTTCCAGTTCCAGCCCGGCCAAGTCCGGGTTCTGCACCACCATGGCTTCGGCAATCACCATTTCACCCACCAGGTCCATCAGCTTGTCCAGTTTGGCCACACTGACGCTGATTATGCCCTGGCCGGCTGTCGCCACGGCAGCTGTGTCCCGCCCCCTGGCCGTCTCCCCGTTTTCGCCGGATGCGGCGGCCGCCGTTTCCGCCTGCGTTTGGGGTGCCGCAGCACCGCTTTTGCGCGCGGCAAAGGCGGTCACATCCAGCTCCCGGAATTCCAGCCTTTCCAGGAACAGCACATCGTTAAAAAACTTACGCACCTCTTCCATGGGCCTTACGGTGAGCACGCCGACAGTAAAGCCGTGCTCGCGGATAAAGGCCGCCGTTTCATCATTCTCCAGGATATCGGCAGGATGGTAATACAGGTCGTCCACCAGCTCCTGCAGGTTGTGAATGACGCCGTACGCACGGATATTTTCCATCTCACAGCCTTCCTCGTAATAGAGCACCGCCTCATATGCCGCCTGTTTCCCGGCAGGCCGTGCAGGCTGCCCGCCATCTGCGGCAGGTTGTGCGGCGGACGCCTCCTGCTCCTCTTTTACATCGCCGTTGGCAACTTTTAACTCTGCAAGGAAGGCTGTGATCGCCGCCAGCAGTCCGGCTGCATCCCCGTCCGCCGGCTGCTTGTTTTGAATTTTATTCAGTTCAGCCTGGATAAAGTCAATGCCCGACAAGATGAGATCGGACAAAGCGGCGTAATCTGCCTGCTGCGGCTGTGCTTCACGCAGATAGTAAAACAAATCCTCCATCCTGTGGGCCAGGTCCGTCAGATTGGCCAGCATCATCATGGCGGCAGACCCTTTGATGGTATGCATGATGCGAAAAACTTCATTGACGGCGTCTGCGGAATAGCTGCCGGTCTTTTCGCTTTCCAGCACCACATTCTCCAGCTGTTCAATATTCTGCAGAGTCTCAAAAACAAAAACTTCAAGCATGGAGTCGTTGATGTACTCATCAACCATCCGGTTCCGCCTCCTTTCCTTACTGGATTTTCTGCAGTGTCTTGATTACATGGTCCTCTTTAAACGGCTTAATAATAAATGATTTGGCACCGCTTAAAATTGCATCCTTGACCATGTTTTCCTGACCCATGGCGGACACCATCACCACTTTCGCATTGGGATCCACTTTCATGATGGCCTTCAGCGCCTCCAGGCCGTTCATTTCCGGCATGGTAATATCAAGGGTGACGATATCCGGTTTGCACTCCAGGTATTTTTTTACCGCCGCCGCACCGTTTTCCGCTTCGCCCACAATTTCATAGCCGTGGTTCAAAAGCATATTTTTTATCGCCATCCTCATAAATGCAGCATCATCAACGATTAAAACTCTTGCCATTTTCTCACTCTCTCTTCCCTTCTGTCAGTTATAAAAGAATTTAACAAGACTTGTAATGTGGATGCCACATAGTTTTTCAGGGAATAAGCATATTTCTGAAAACGCCATGTCAGACAGGCGGCATGAAAAAAGCCAAGAATAATTTCCGCTATTTGGGCGGCCGACAATTCGCAGGACAAAAGCCCGGCCTGCTGGGCTTTGGCGGCCAGGTCCCGGAGCGCCGTCAGGCGCCCGAAATAGATCTTTTTGATTTTCTCACGAAAATCGTCTTCACAGGCCAACACATCATACGACTGGGTGATTGCCGTTATCTGCGGGTAATTCTCATAATACTCGGCATAAGTTACTACATAATAAAAAATGGCCTGCAGGTAATCTTTCTGCTGCAGTGATGATGCGCTGATATCACTGTCATACTGGGCATAAAAATCAAGCACGGCATGCAGCAAATCCACTTTCTTCGGAAAATGCTTAAAGACAGCCGCTTCCGTAATGCCCTGCCTTTTGGCCACCTCCCTGGTCGAGATACCTTTAATGCCGTATTCATTGATTACATCAATGGTCGTCAATACGATCCTTTCTTTCCGGTGGAGAAATGAATAGCCCATATAACCTCCAAGTGAGTAAGCATTAACTTACTGTTTTTATCGGCACCAAAGGTTAAAACTTTACCTTATACAGGGCAGTTTTTCTGCTTTTAGGCAGAAAAAAACCCGCTTTTGCGGGTTTATGCGCTACAGTTCACCCTGAAGGCCGATCTCTGCGGCTACCGTCTGCATCCCCTTGATTGTTTCGGCAATAATTTCATCCAGTTCCATCCCCAGCAGCCGGGCGCCTTCGGCAATTACCTCCCTGTTCACGCCGGCGGCAAAGCCTTTCTGCTTCCATTTTTTCCTGACCGATTTTACTTCCGTATCCAGAATACTTTTACTGGGCCGCATCAGTGCGGTGGCGGCTATGAGCCCCGTCAGCTCGTCAATGGTATATAAAACTTTCTCCATACGCTCCACCGGCTCCACAGCGGAACATATTTTCCAGCCGTGACTGACAACCGCACGGATATAATCTTCCGGCCAGCCGTGCTCCTGCAGGATTTCGCCGGTTTTTGTGCAGTGCTCGTCCGGGTAACGTTCATAATCCAGGTCATGAATCAGCCCGATTACACCCCACTTTTCCACGTCTTCCTGAAAGAGGGCGGCAAAATGCCGCATGACCGCTTCCACGGCCAGGGCATGCTTAATGAGACTGTCATTCTTGTTATACTCTGTCAGCAGCCTGTAAGCTTCTTCCCTTGTCGGTACCTTTCCCTGCATTGGTAAAACCTCACCTCGGTTGTGTTTTTCCGCAGCCGGGCTGCAGTAATCATTATTTTACCATTTCTCCCGCTTTGATGGAAACAGGAAAAACTAACTTTTCACCGCCACAAATTCAAAGCGATAAGTGGTGATAAAATTTTCTCCAATAGGATACTGCGCCCGGCAGGCGGGGGATAGATTTTGCAGGATGCGGAAAATCTCCCGCTGCTGCGCAGGCCCCGCCCCCATCCGGTCGAACCACTCCGGCAGGTCATACTGCTGTTGCAGCAGCCGGTATTTCCGGAGGTCAAGGGGCAGTTCCCCCAGCAGTGCCAGCCACTGCCGCGGGGAATAGGAACAGTGATGGGAGCTGTCCCTGATCTTTTCCATTTTGTTTATTTCCCTTTCCGCCTCTTCCCCGTCGCAGACGGAACAATCCAGCATGTATAATTTGCCGCCCTTTTTCAGCACCCTGCACATTTCCTGCAGCGCTTTTCTGATGTTATAGAAATGGTGTGCCGCCAGCCGGCAGGCAACCAGATCAAACTGCCCGTCGGCAAAGGGCAGATTATGCACGTCACAAGCCTGAAAACTGATATTGTTTAAGCCCGATTTCCCGGCATTGACGGCCGCCTCCCGCAGCATTTCCCGGGTAATGTCAACGGCTGTCACACTTTTAACATGCGGCGCCAGCGCACAGGCAGTATGTCCGCCGCCCGTGGCCACATCGAGTGCCATGGCATTCTTCTCCGGCGCCAGCAGTTTCAGCATACGCTCCAGGTCGGCCTTGTTCCCGTGTGTCCTGCTCCTGCGGTAACCGGCCGCCCGTGCTCCGAAATTGCGCTGTACTTCCCTTTCATTGCCCATCTTTTTTCCTCCGCTTCTTTTGTCCTGTCACTGCCTGTTTGCCCGCCTGAAATATCCAGACTTTCTCCACTGCCTGCCGTAACTCCTTTTCCGGCATACCAGCATGCAGGAAATTTTACGGAAACTTCATTTTTGTCCTGAAGGAGAAGCATACCGCCGGCGCGAACATATGATGTGACAGACAAAGCACTTATTGAAGGAGTAAGAAGATGAAAAACCAGGCCGCAGTATACCAGACAACAACTGCAACAAAGAAAAAGCGCCGGCGGCTGCTGCCCCTGCTGGCCGTGCTCTTTGTCGCCGCCGCCGTTTTATATTTATTTGACACGGGGGTCCTTTTAACTTTGGGCAAACCTGACAGCCCGCTGCCGGGCGACCCTGTTACGGAACCGCCGCAGGAGGAACCTGCCGATGCACCGCCGCCTGTGGAAGAGCCGCCGGCAGAAGACCCGCCGCCTGTGGCACAGGAGCCTGCCGGCGAAGAACCTCAGGGCACCCCGCCCCCCGGAGATGAACTTCCCGTGATA
>DUUE01000091.1 GCA_012841735.1 Bacillota bacterium
CGTAGTCCGCCATGTGAGGCCGACAAAAAGATCCATATTCTGGAGTTCGGCATCGCTGAGGCCTAAGTCGTCTCTCAAACTCAGCCTAATCTCATTCCATCCGTCAGCAAAGCCCGAACCTGGCAGTGTGATTCTGACATCACCGATTGCGATGCTCCATTGGAAAGCAGCAGTGCTGTCCAGCTGATCGGCATCTTCTACATAAAACCATAAGGCGAAGGTATCGTAAGGCCTCCAGTCGCTAATCCAAAAGTCTGGAATCCATGGGCCGAACATTATGTGCGCCGGTGTATCCCAGGCAGTGAATTTCAGGCTGTAATTCCCCGCTTTGTTATACTGGAAACTGCTTTCGTAAGCAACTTCGCTGTTGCCTGACGGTAAAAATGGCCTGTCACTCCAGTATTGGTCTAAGGAAAACTCGTGTACGGCCAGGGGATTGTCTTCTGTCACTACCGCGTTTTGGACGTCGGCCATTGCCTGCAGGAGCGCTGCCAACACACTGTCGATTTCAGCCTGCAGGGCGTTTTCATCATTACAGACTTCGTATGCTGTAATCAGGGCGGTGAGCAAATCACTGGCAGCGTGAACCGGAACCTGACCCTTATAGATTCCCAGCTCCATGTTCTCCAAAAGCTCCACGGCTTCAGCGATCGCTGCGGCAAGAGCGGTTTTGTCAGCCGGGACAACGACTGCGGCTTGGAAATCGGCCGCCGCTTCCAACAGAGCCTGTAAGGCACTGTCAATTTGGGCTTGAGTCGCATTATCTTCATCAAGTACCGCTTGAGCAGCATCGATCGCCTGCTGCAGTGCGGCATGAGCTTTCTCCGGCGCGTGGCCGATGCTGGTGCCTACTGGAGTCGACTGCTTCAGGTTCACTGCATTTTGGACCGCGCTTTCCAATTCGGATTTATCTACTGGGTCAATTTCTTCTTTGGTGATCGTGATTTCAATTGAATCGGACAGGTTTCCAGATGAGACAGTGATGGTTACTTTGCCCTCGGCGGTTTCACCAACGGAGAAAACAGCCGAAGTTCCATCAGTTGTCAATTCACCCAGGTATGCAGGTTCAGCGCTCCATACTGGGTTTGGCACATTCATTGGCTTGTTCGACTTGTCAAAGCCTTTGACCTCAAGATTGACCGATTCTCCTTGCTTGATGGCTTGGGCATGGGCCGAGACTACAATCCGCTGTAAAGCTGGTTTGCTGGAGCGGACACAGCCGGACAATGCCATTACGAACACCAGGACAACAACAAATGCCGTGCTTTTTCGGGATATAAATGGCCTCCTACCTAGTGATTAAGATTTTCATCCTGCCGAACAAGCCAAACGATCGATAATCCTCCGCTAGTTAAAAACACCTCCTTATACGCTTCCAGGTTTACCACCGATTGGCAAGAAAAAAAGGGCTGCTGATGGCACAGCCATCAACAGCCCAGTACGATCTGGTTACTTCACCCTACTTGATGGTTTCTGCATCTGCTGAATCCACAATCCAGTTAAGCGTGGGTCTGCTGGAACGGACACCGGACACTGTCAGTGCAAATACCAAGGCGACGATGAGTGCTGCGTTTTTTGTTGACCCATATGCCCTCCTAGTAATCAAGACACGCCGAATGAACAATATTTCCATATAAAGATAAAAGATACCTTTGGATGTAGTTGTAAAGTTTTCATCTGGCGGAGGAGAGTGGCAGGGGAGGGGAGATAAAAAGGCTGCTGACGGAATGACCGCCAGCAGCCTTGTTTAATAGAAATTATCAATCTACATACTCGAATAAGATACTCTTGATCCTTATGATCCCATTACTTTCTACACGCAACTGGATAAACGAACTGTCAGTTCCAATGGTTGACTCCACAGAGATAACTTTACTTTCAGGTAATGCACTAAGTGACTCTGTGTATAATCTGGATGCA
>DUUE01000231.1 GCA_012841735.1 Bacillota bacterium
AGGCGCGGGGCACCTGAACAATAGTAATCCCCGCAATTACTTTCCCCAGCTCTCTGATTTTTTTGATTTCCAGTTCTCCGCCAATCATTAAAGCAATAAGACCCAAGCCCAATGTTTTGATCAGTTCAAAATCACTGTTTATTTTGGCAGGAATAATATGCAGGACGGAAGGGCCGATTATCAGCCCCATTAATACATACCCTGCAACCATTGGCAATTTCACTTTTTTTGCCAGCCTGCCGCCTAAATATCCCAAAAGCAATAACAGTGCCAAGGCAAGGGCTTGATCTGTAACTGTCATAATTGATGCGCCTCCAAAATTGCTGCTTTGTTTCATACTGACGGCAACATGTATTAATAAACCCGTTATTCCGTCAACGGCTCAGCCAGTCCGCGTACCATGGAAACGGGAACGGTAAAATACAGGCCTGTGTTCGGCCTGTCCAGGTCGCCCAAAATATCTTCTATTACTTTTACTGCTTTCTGACGCTTTTCTACAGAGCCGATTACAGTAAACACTGTAACATTGTCTGGGCGGCAGCCCCTGATCAGGTTGCGCAGCCCCCCGAAAACGGGAACCTTGTCACAGAGGGTGCGGCCCATACCGGTAGATTCCAGTACTGTGGCCCCGCTGAGACCTGCTTGTAGAAAACCTTCCAGGATTGCATCCAGATGTTCGGGCTGATTCAGTACCAGGACGAGAAGTTCCATCTGCCCACCTCCTTTGTTTTGAAGCATACACGGCAGGGCAGCCAGATAAGCAGCGCAAAGCGGAAAGCTGCATACCTGCCTGCCGGCATCCGTTTTTTATTCTACTCCTTCGCTTAAAAAGCGTCAAGAAAACTGTCGCAATAAAAAAAACGGTGAGTCGTCCTCACCGCCTGCAGCCAGATCAATTGCCCGGGTCGCCATAGACTTTTTTACAGAAATCAATGCCCTGCAGGGCATCGGTGGCATATGCATCGGCACCCGTAAATTCCCTCACAGCTTCGCTCATAATGGCTCCGCCGACAATTACTTTCACCTGGTCACGCAGACCTGCTTCTTTCAGCGCGTCAATCACATTTTTCATTTCCGGGTAGGTTGTATTTAACAAAGCGCTCAACCCCAGGACTTTGGCACCTGTTTTCCGCACCATGTCCACAAAACTTTCAGCGTGGACATCAACCCCAAGGTCAACCACTTTAAAGCGGTTGCTGCGCAGCAGGTTTACCACGATATTTTTGCCAATGTCATGGATATCTCCGCGGACGGTGCCAATAACAACTGTCCCGATAATTTTGCCTTCAGCTGCCATGCCGGCAATAAGCGGGTCCAGTTTGGCCATCACGCCCTGCATAATATCGCCGGAAAACATCAGTTCAGTCAGGTAATACTGGCCGGAAGCATATAATTCACCTACGGCAATTATACCTGCATGACACTCCTGAATAATGTCTATGGGAGATACGCCCGAAGCAAGTTTTTCATCGACCAGCTCGTGTACCCTGTCTTCATCCAGGTCCCGCAATGCAGCGGCCAAATCCGTCATTCAATTATGCCTCCTTCTTCTACGGTCGCAACTTCCTGCTACCCCTATCTTGTCCAGCCTGGTGCCATCTTACTTAAACTGCCCCCTGTTGACGGCGGTGCCGGCAACAGCTTCGTGACATCTCACATGTAATGAGCCATTATTTTGGCATCTCTCACAAACATCTACATTATAACGTAAGATGAAGTGCAGTGTCTACAATAATCTGCATAATTTACCCGCCATGCTTTTCATTTTTACTTTTCCTTTTACCGGTAAACTTTCCGGGCAAATTCCACACCGGTCATGGCGTCGGTGGCATATGCATCCGCCCCGGTATATTCTCTGACCCTCTCACTCACAATGGAGCCACCGACAATTACTTTCACCTGGTCCCGCAAGCCCGCTTCTTTCAGCGCATCAATCACATTTTTCATTTCCGGATATGTTGTGTTCAACAGGGCACTCAGTCCCAGGACCTTGGCACCTGTTTTGCGCACCATGTCCACAAATTTCCCGGCAGGTACATCCACGCCCAGGTCGATAACCTTAAACCCATGGCTGCGCAGGAGACTGACGACAATATTTTTACCGATATCATGAATGTCTCCCCTTACCGTCCCAATGACAAAAGTTCCGGCCATTTGTTCTTCGTCCCCGACGGTAGCCAAAAGCGGTTCCAGTCTGGCCATTACTGCCTGCATAATCTCACCGGAAAACATCAGTTCAGTCAAAAAATATTTCCCGGAGGCAAACAAATCGCCTACAGCCGCCACGCCCTCATTGCATTCGGCAATGATGTCAAGCGGTGAGACTCCCCTTTTCAGCCTTTCATCCACCAGCTCCAGCACTTTATCTTCATCCAGATCACGCAGCGCGCAGGCAAGGTCTGTCATCCGATCATCCCCTTTCTCCTCACCGTGAGGAAGAAAATCTGCTTTCCCCGCATGGTCATACTCCCGGCTTCTCCCCGCTCTCATCACAGGATATTATCAGTATGCGTATACACCCCTCTTTCGAGCCTTTTCCGCATTGATTTTTTCTATCTTCTGAATTTTCTCACTAATTTACAGGATTTAACTATTTCTCTATCTTATGATATATTAGCCGCCCACTTTCTGTCAATTGAAAATAACACACACAAAATCCGGCCCGCAGGCATACGCTGAAACAGGTGGAAAGGAGAATCCGGAGGTGAGCATGCTGAAAAAAGCAAATTTACATAGACAAAAAAGCGTGCCGCAAGCGGCCGGTCCCTGCCTTGCCTGTATTGCCCTGGGAATAATTTTTTCCATATTCCCCCTGCGGATGCTGGCGTCATCCCGCTCTGCGGCCTGGCTTGTACCAACGGCAGGCGGCGTGGTATTGCTCAGACTGGGTTTTGATCTTTTCTACAAACTGCTTGCCGTGGCAGAAGGAAAGCATTGTGCGACAAAGCAAAAAAGCAGGCGGAAAATGTAATTCCCCTGCTTTTTTAACATTCGTTTTATTATTTTTTACATGTTAATGCCGAAAATACCGCCGGCAGCCCCGGCAAGAAAGGCCAGGGCTGTTTTGGCCACATACCCTGTATCAAGGCTGAAATCAGGCAGGATAATCAGTGCCAGGACAACCAGCCCGGCAAGGTAAATAATCCCTGTCACCCCTCCATACAGCCAGCCCTTAACCTGAAGCCTTGCCGTAACATAAGCGGCGCCGGTAAATATGGCAACCAGCGATGTGGCATAAACCGTATAAGGCAGGATGGCTTCCGTCAGGCTTGTATATTGAATCAGTGCGGAAAAAATCAGAAACAGCACAAGCGAAATCAGGTAAGCGCAGAGAACACCCTTAATGATGACAACAATTGTTGCCGGGGGCTGGGACTGGACTGATGCGGCGCTTCTTCTGCCCACTGGGTTCACCTCCACAAGTTCTTACTTGCAATGTATGTACCCCACGGGCAGATTATACCGCTTTCTGTAAGTATTTTCTATTCAATAATGCTCTCTACTGCGAAACGGGCCATTTTTACCCTGACATTCTCGGCAATCCTTACCGTCAGCTCGTCGTCCTTAATTTTTTCCACTGTTCCGTAAAAACCGCCAATGGTACGGATTTTTGCCCCTTCCTGCAGACTGTCCAGCATTTCTTTCCTTTTTTTCTGCTGCTGCGACTGGGGACGGATGACAAATAAATACATGACCCCAAAAAAGATTACTATGGGTAGAAACATACCGAGATTTTCCATTACCTTTCCTCCTTCCGCCCGAAACGGGCTGCAAATTCATTATACAGTTCCGGAAAGCTTCCCGCAAGGATACTTTCCCTGATTTGCCGCATAAAGCGGACAAGTACATAAAGATTATGATAGGTTGTCAAACGCAGGCCAAGGATTTCATTGGCTTTAATCAGATGGCGGATATAAGCCCGTGTATAATTTCTGCAGGCATAACAGTGGCAGCCTTCCTCCAGGGGGCGGAAATCCCCGGCATACGGTGCATTACGCACTGTAAGGTAACCGCTGGCGGTCAGCACCGTTCCGTTCCGGGCTATGCGCGTGGGTAAAACACAGTCAAACATGTCAATGCCGCGTTTTACGCCTTCAATAAGATAATCAAGTGTCCCCACACCCATTAGGTAACGTGCTTTATTTACCGGCAAAAGCGGTACAGTTACATCAAGCATCCGGTACATTACCTCCGCCGGTTCTCCCACGCTCAGCCCCCCTATGGCATAGCCGGGAAAATCCAGGGCGACAAGCTGCCGGGCACTTTCCCGGCGCAAATCCTCATACATGCCGCCCTGCACGATACCAAAAAGTGCCTGGTCCGGTCTCCTGTGCGCTTGCAGACAGCGTTCCGCCCAGCGTGTTGTTCTTTCCAGGGAATCCTGGATGTAGCGACGGTCGGCAGGATAGGGGGCACATTCATCCAAAGCCATGGCGATATCGGATCCGAGAGCTTCCTGAATGGCCACCGCTTTTTCGGGAGAGAGAAAATGTTCCGAACCATCCAGGTGAGAGCGGAAAGTTACGCCTTCTTCACTGATTTTGCGCAGGGGACCCAGGCTGAATACCTGGAAGCCGCCGCTGTCCGTCAGGATTGCCCCGTCCCAGTGCATAAAGGCATGCAGCCCGCCGGCCTCCCGGATCAGCTCATGGCCGGGCCGCAGGTAAAGATGGTAAGTATTGCTTAAAATTATGCCCGCTCCCAGTTCCTGCAATTCCTCGGGGCTCATGGTTTTTACCGTTGCCTGTGTCCCCACAGGCATAAAGACAGGGGTGGGAATATCACCGTGCGGTGTATGTAAAATACCGGCGCGGGCGCCTGTCTGCTGGCACTCTTTCAGCAGTGTATATCTCACGGGCACAGGACATCTCTCCGTTCTAGCAAATAAACATGGCATCGCCAAAACTGAAAAAGCGATAGCGTTCCGTCACCGCCTCACGGTAAGCGGCAAGCACTTTTTCCCTGCCGGCAAAAGCGGAAACCAGCATCAGCAGGGTGGATCTGGGCAGATGAAAATTTGTCAGCAGCGCATCAATGGCTTTAAAACGGTATCCCGGGTAAATAAAAAGGTTGGTCCAGCCGCTGCCGGGCATGATGAGGCCGTCATCACCCGCCACGGTCTCCAGCGTACGGCAGGAGGTAGTCCCCACGGCAATTATCCGGCCGCCTTTTTCACGGCAGCTGTTCAGTGTCTGCGCCGCCGCAGGCGTCACATGGTAGTATTCGCTGTGCATCCGGTGCTCCCGGGGATCTGCGACTTTTACCGGGCGGAAAGTGCCCAGGCCCACATGCAGTGTAATTTCGGCCAGGTGCACGCCCCGCTCACGTATTTCCGCCAGCAGTTCCGGGGTAAAATGCAACCCCGCTGTGGGCGCTGCAGCCGAGCCTTCCTCTTTGGCATAGACTGTCTGATAGCGCTCAGCATCCGGCAGTTTTTTCCGGATATAAGGAGGGAGCGGCACCTCCCCCAGGCGGTCCAGAGCCTCCTCAAAAACCCCCTGGCAGGTAAACTCCACCATCCGCCCGCCACCGGGCAGTATCTCAAGGATGGTGGCAGTTAACTCTCCTGCGCCGAAAACAACCTGTGCTCCGGGCCGCAGGCGCCTGCCCGGCCGGACCAAAGCCTCCCAGACAGTGGCGTTTTTTCTGTGCAAAAGCAGGATTTCGGCCACACCGCCGCCCGCTTTTTTCCTGCCTATGAGCCTTGCCGGCAGTACCCGTGTGTTGTTCAGCACAAGCGCATCCCCCGCACGCAGCAGCTCCGGGAAATGGTAAAAATGCCTGTGTTCAACCCTGCCCGTCTCTTTTTCCAGCACCAGCAACCGTGACTGTGCCCGCTCCGGCAAAGGCTCCTGGGCGATCAGTTCTTCCGGCAGCTCATAATCAAACTCCCCGACTAACACATCATCACCGCTTTGTCAGGCAAAAGCGTTATCATACCGCCTGCCGCTCTTACACTTAGCTTGCCCCGCAGCTAACATCTTCATGATTATACATTTTTTTTCCCTGCCAGGGCAAGGCAAAAAAAGACAGGCCGCCGGTTTGCGTCTTCAGCGC
The DNA here is from genome assembly GCA_012841735.1 of Bacillota bacterium. Classification (GTDB taxonomy): domain Bacteria; phylum Bacillota; class Dethiobacteria; order Dethiobacterales; family Dethiobacteraceae; genus DUUE01. Next base: position 6,058 of record DUUE01000231.1, read on the forward strand.
GTAAAAAACCTGACAAGCCAGAAAACGGCTGTCAGCAATGCGCTGAGCACAATGCAGGTGGCCAGGGGGAAATAAAAGCTGAAATTTTCTTTTTTTATCGCTATATCACCGGGCAGTCGGCCCAAAGGAAGCCGGATGCCCGTGGCAGCCAACAGCCCGGCGGCAATGAGGATGCAGCCGAGCACAATCAACGTTTTGGCCGTTGTATTCATGTCCTGCCCTCCCGGTAGTAACGCTCCTTCTCACTGAAAATACAGCCGCAGTACGGTTGCCTGTATAAGCCCATGCTTTTGGAGAGCTCAATACTCTCACGGTAACCGGAGCGGAGGTCTTCATAGATGAATTCCACACCGTGCTTTTTGGCGGCCGCTTCTCCTTCCTGCCGCAAAAGATCATGGTCCTGATACGGGCTGAGTGCCAGTGTAGTGGAAAAATATTTAAAACCGGTTGCCGCCGCCTGTCCGGCAGCCGCCTCCAGCCGCAGCCTGTAACAGGTCCGGCAGCGGCTGTCCAGAGCAGGCATGACGCTTTCCAGGTATTTTTCCAGTTCATAGCGCCGCTCTGCCGTTAAGGGGACATTTTCCAGGCGGCAAAACTCTTCCAGGGCTGCGAGGCGCCGCTGGTATTCTTTATACGGATGGATATTGGGGTTGTAAAAATAGCCGCAAACTTCATAACCAAGTTCACGAAAACGCTTGACGCTATATGTGCTGCAGGGGCCGCAGCACATATGCAAGAGCAGCTTCACTGTCTCCACCTACCATAATCTGTTTTGTTCGCCGTCCCGTCCGTAAGCAAGCCCCAGATGGCGGCAGGCCTGCGGCGTGACTACACGGCCCCGTGGTGTTCGCTGCAGGAAACCGATTTGCATCAGGTAAGGTTCATAGACGTCTTCAATGGTTTCCGTTTCCTCGGAAACTGCGGCCGCCAGCGTTTCCAGGCCCACCGGGCCGCCGCCGAATTTTTCCACCATGGTGCGCAGCAACTGGCGGTCAGTTTCATCAAGGCCAAGTTCATCAACCTCTAGCATGCGCAATGCCGCTTTCGCCACCTTGCCGTCAATAATATTATTTGCTTTTACCTGGGCAAAATCACGTACTCTTTTCAAAAGGCGATTGGCAACTCTTGGCGTACCACGCGCACTGCGGGCAATGGCAAAAGCGCCGTCTTCGCTGATTTCTACCTGCAGGATTTTGGCGGAGCGGCAGATAATTTCCTTTAGTTCATGCTCCGCGTAATATTCAAGCCTGGCTATAACGCCAAAACGGTCCCGGAGCGGTGAAGACAGGGCTCCCGCCCTGGTGGTGGCCCCAATTAAAGTAAAGGGCGGCAGGTCGAGCCGCAGGGAACGGGCGGCCGGACCTTTACCGATAATAATATCCAGGGCAAAATCTTCCATGGCAGGGTAGAGAATTTCTTCCACAGTCCGGTTCAGGCGGTGGATTTCATCAATAAAAAGCACATCATACGGTGCCAGGTTGGTAAGAATGGCCGCCAGGTCGCCGGGTCGCTCAATGGCCGGTCCGGAAGTAGCGCGCAGGTTTACCCCCAGTTCCGCAGCAATAATCTGGGAAAGAGTTGTCTTGCCCAGGCCCGGAGGGCCGTACAGCAAAACGTGATCCAGTGAATCACCGCGTGCCCGTGCGGCCGTAATAAAAAGCTTCAGATTTTCCTTTAGTTTGTTTTGCCCGATATAATCGTCAAAAGTCCGCGGACGAAGCGTATTTTCCTGCAGGTCATCCTCACTGCGCGCCCGTGCGGAAATAATTCGTTCTTCTTTCATAAGTATCTCCTTACTGCGTGCCCAGATGGGCGAGCGCCCTGCGTATTAAATCCCGGGAAGTCTGCTCTTCCCCGCCGCCTGCAGCCTGCAGGGCGGCCTGTGCTTCCGGGCCGCTGTAACCCAGGGCAAGCAGCGCTTCCAGTGCTTCAGCGTAAACGCTGTTTTTCCCCGCAGTTATTGCCGCCGGCTGTGCAAGCGCCGTTTGGGCGGCGTGCGCCACCTTGTCTTTTAATTCTACCAGCAGCCGTTTGGCCGACTTTGGTCCCACCCCCGGCACACGTGTCAGGGTTTTTATATTGTCCTGCATGACAGCCAGCATAAATTCTGCAGGCTCCAGGGTGGAAAGTATGGCCATGGCCACTTTGGGACCGATACCTGTCACGGAAAGGAGCAGCTTAAAAAGAGACAGCTCGTCCTGCGTCTGGAAACCATAAAGCTGCAGCGTATCCTCCCTGACAGAAAAATAAATAAAGAGTTTAACTTCTTCCTGCAATTCCAGCCGGCTGCTTACCCGGGCGGGTACAGCCACCTGCCAGCCGATGCCTGCGTTTTCCACCACGACAAAATCACTGCCCTTGCCAGCAAGCACGCCGCGCAAATAGTTAAACATGTCCTTCCCCCCGTCCCGCCGCCTGTAGCGCACCGGCAGTATGGGCATGACAAAGGGCAATTGCCAGGGCATCGGCCGCATCGTCGGGCCGCGGGATCTCTGCCAGTCCCAGCAGCAATTTTACCATCTGCTGTATTTGCCTTTTTTCCGCCTTGCCATAGCCGGCGACAGCCAGTTTAACCTGCAGTGGCGTATATTCATACACGGCAAGGCCCGCATGACAGGCTGCCAGGATCGCAACACCGCGTGCTTCCCCTACCTGCATGGCGCTGTTGGCGTTTTTGGCAAAAAAAAGTTTTTCTATGGCAAGGGTATCAGGTTTGTAAGACTCCAGAATTTCCTGCAGCCGGCGGTACAGCGCCTGCAGGCGGTCCGGCATAGGCTGCTGCGCAGTTGTGCGGATACAGCCGTAAGTTAAAGTTCTGCTTTTGCTGCCGTCCGACTCAAGGACGGCAAAACCTGTTGTGGCAATACCGGGGTCAATGCCTAAAATACGCATGGCGTGCCCCCCTTCCCCTGTATGCAAACATATATTCGTTTTGCTGCTGTAATTTTCCTGCTTTTTTACAGCCTGATAACAGTACCTGCCGTAATTTGCTCCACAATTGCATACATATTGGTAATCCCGCCCGCTTCCAGGCTGTCCTTCAGCTTGAAATAATCAAGGCAGAGACCACAGGAATAAATCTGTACCCCCAGGGCTTCCAGCCGCTGCAAGGCGTCCAGCACGGGAGAGCCGCTGCATGCCAGCTTCACGCCGCCGTTGACGAGATATAGCGCTTCCGGCAGGTTGTCGCTTTCTGCCAGTGCGTACAGAAAAGATTTCATGAGGATTCGCCCCAGCTCTTCGTCGCCCAGGCCAAATGTTTCCTGTGCCAGAAGCAGGCTTTTTCTTTTCCCGTCCCTTTCCGGTGCCGCCGCCTGTTCCTCTTTTATGATTGTCACCGTGTAGATCCCGCCTGCTTCCCGTGTGGCGGCAGATAATCCCAGGGAAGCGACCAGTTTTAAAACATTGTTTTTTGCCGTTTCATTATCCACCAGCACGTCAAGCGTCCCGGCAGTCATTGTATCAAGCATTTTTTTTGTTTCCACCACAGGTTGTGGACATGCCAGCCCGCGGCAATCTAGTCTGCTGCTTTCCACTTTTCTTCCACCCCGCCCTGTTTTTCTTCAAACATACCAGAAAAAAAACAACCGGTCAATTTTCACCGCAGTGAAAAAACCGGTTGCCATAACCCGGCTAGCGCCGGAAAAGGTCAAAAAGCCTCTGCCAGAAAGTACGGCTCCCGCTTTCTTCGGGAACGGCAGTTGCAGGTGCTTCGTTTTTACGGACAGCCGCTGTTTTGAACACGAATTGGAGAGTGTCCACATTTTTGTTTTTGGGTGAAACAAATGATTTTGCCCCGGCATGCTCCCCGCGCAGGG
>DUUE01000135.1 GCA_012841735.1 Bacillota bacterium
GCCCCGCCGATATAAAGGGAAGCCTTAAAACATTCCGCGCCCCGGGAAAAGGAGACCCGCCCGTACTGGCGGTCACCGCTGAAGGAGTTGACGTCTCCGTCCTGTGACCCGTGCAGCACCAGGTAATAGATGTCCTTAGGGGTTGCTTTTTTCCCGTCCACAGTTGAATCGGTGGGGGCCAGGGCAACTACGGCTTTCAGGCGCATGGAGGCAAAGCGTTCCAGGCCGGCGTCGCCGGCAAACCATTTTTGATAATCGGCCGCCATGGCGGCCGCCTGTCCGCCGCGGGAATGGCCTGCCACGGCCACCCTGTCCCAATCCACTTTGTCGGAAAAAAGATTCCCTTCCCCGCGGTGGAATTCTTCAATTTGCAGCAGGTGATGAATCAAATGCCACGCCCGCAGTTTCATGTTGTCTTTTGGTATGCCCGACCAAAAGGAATAGTTAAGGAAGTTCTGGTCCACGGATACAGTAATGAAACCGCGGCTGGCCAAAAGTTCTCCCAGGTAAGCATAACCGGTGTCGGAGAATTCCTCCATGGTATGGTTGCCGTGGACAATGAGAAAAAGAGGGAAAGGCCCTTCTCCTTCCGGCATCCACACTCGCCCGTTCAGGGGCAGCGCTTTTTCATCAAAACCCCAAAAAAGCGTGCGTAAGCGCGGCCAGTCTGTAATGTAGGCCGACCCGTCCACGGTGCGGGAAATAAGTGTCACTTCCCTGCCGAATTCCGGCCGCTGCCTGTCTGCACCGCTGCCGTAGGTAAAATAGCTGTAGCGGTAAGGCCCCGGGTTGGCGGGGTTTAAGGCGGCTGCCGCCATGCCGGCAAAATTGTCTGCCGACCGGGCGGGAGAAGGGCTGCCGGGGAGAAAAAAGAAGCAGGTGGCAGCGGCAAGCACAAGCACCAGCATCGCAGCCTTCCCACTGCGGCGGATGCCGGGGGCAAGCAAAAAGGCACAAAGCAGACCGGCCGCAGTGCCGGAGAGGGCAAAAAGGGTTGCCATCACTACAGAAAATATTATGCCGGACTGAGCATTGGCAAAAACATAATATGCCAGAGCGGCGGTGACGGTAAAGCAGGCGGTACAGACGCGGGGTATGGGCAGGCAGAGCAGGGAGAAGAGCACGGCCACCGTCTTTGTTGCCAGGGAAAAAAACAGAATGTGCAAAGACAGGCCGACGGCAAGGTCAAAGACTATGCCCAGCCCCGTGGGAATCCCCAGGATGCCAAGGGCGGCGGCTGCGGCAGCAGACAGCCACAGACCGTATGATACTTTTTGCCAGAAAGGTGTATCGTTTTGGGAGGTTTGCGCGATACGCATGCTCAGCCGGTGCAGGATTTTTTTCACAATGACCGCCCTCTCTTTTTTTAGGTTATAGTTTTTTATTCCGTAAGCAGGTGCGCATTTCCTTTCAGCAGGAGCGATAAGGAAAACTGTTCTTGACAAAAGTGGACAAGTGCTGCTATCGTTATGTTTAGTAAGACATAACGGTGCGGCGGCAACCCGGATACTGCCGGGACATATTAACCGATAACGCACAGGAAACCTGGTTAATTCCGAGCCTTGCGGCCTGAAGGCACGCCTGGGGCGTAAGGTCGCCGGGTATATATGGAAACGTATATGCCTCCCGCAATGTGGTAAAGGAATTCTACTGTGGTCTCAAGCGGGGGATGACCCTGTTTTTTTTGTTGTTTCCGGGGGTTGCGGCGCCGGAAGGAGGAGATAAATTTTGAAAAAGTGTTTCTTTTTACTGTTCTGCTGCCTGTTCCTGTTAGCAGGGTGTTCTTCCGGGCAGGAAGGCGTTTTTCCGGAAGGAAAAAGGGAGCCGCTGAATGTCTGCCTGGACGGGGAACCTGTTGTTGCAGGCGGTTTTACTTATGAAAAACTAAAGCCGCTGCTTTCCACCAGGGAAATAAACGGGACAGAATACGCCTGTTTTTCCCTCGCCGATTTAATCCGGCAGGAAAAACTGCCTGCTGTGGAGGGTGCCTTCCTGGAGGCAGTGGACGGCTTTGTTTCCTACAGCGGGGCTGTGGACAAGCTTTATCTGGCCCCGTTTACCGTGGCGGACGGTGAGTATCTTTCCGTTTCCCTTGACGGCCTGGAGGTGTATGCCGCTGTGGAAGAAGGCGGCAAGGTAAACAAAGGTGTGGTGAATGTCTTTCTGGTGACCACACCCGCCGATTTTACTGTGGAGATTCAGCGCAACGGGGAAAAAATCGGCACTTTGTCCCTGGCTGAATTCCTGCAAAAAACGGACGTGAACGGTGAAAAGAAGGCAACCGCCATGTTTGACGGTTCTTTCCTCTACGACGGCGGCGCTTCCACCTACACAGGCCGTTTTCTTGGTATCAGTTACGATACTTTGCTTGCCAAACTGCAGGGGCTGAAGATGGACCTGTCGGGCACAATTACAGAAGTGGAATATTACGGGACAAACGGCCTGGGCAAAGAAGGCAAAAACCTGGAATATTCCTTAAACCCGGAGGATGAAAAGTATTACGGTGCATTGGATTTCTTCTGCATGTTTGACGGCAGGACCAGAAACGACATAACAAGCGGCGCTCCCATTGGCCTGACGGCTTTTGTCAATGGCAGCGGCGGGCGCTGGATGACCAACAACCTGCAGGTGATTAATTTTATTATTCAGTAGCCTGTCGCGGTGCAAATTGTGTGAAAAGGATGTAATGCCGATGTTGAAAAAAACGACAGCCGTTTTTCTCATCCTGTGTCTCTGCTTTGCCGGCTTTACAGGCTGCGGCCAAAAGGACACGGGACAGGTAGGGGAAGGGAAGAAAGAAATTACCGACCTGGCCGGCCGGAAGGTTGTTATTCCGGAATATCCGGAGCGCATTGCCGCCATGACGGGCCCGTCATATGAAATGGTTTTCATGCTGGGTGGCCATAAGCGCATTGTCATGACAAAAAGCGGCCATACCACCAATTATCCTTTGGCCCTGCTGACCAACCCGGATTTGGCCAATTATGCGGGCATCGGAGCCAACCCCAGTTCCGCGGTAAACATTGAGGATTACTTAAAACGTGAAGTTGACCTGGTCATTTATTATGCCAATGACAACGAACTGAAAAAGTTTGACGCCGCAGGCATTCCGGCGGTCGTCCTGACTTTGAATACCAGTATTTTTGCTTCCGTGGACGATGTCATGGCCCAGTCTCTGGATGAATACCTGGACAATTCCACCATTGCTATCAAGACGCTGGCCCGGATCCTGGCGGATGAAGACGCCATTGCCGAGGCGGAAGCCTGGGAAGCTTACTGCCGCGAAAAAACAGAATTGCTTTTTGAGCGGACGCGCGATCTGCCGGAGGAAAAACGCAAGACGGTATACTGGGGAAATACCTGGGGAGAAAATATCCTGGCTTCATATGAAATTACCAACCGCTATTATGAAATCTGGCTGGCGGGAGGGAAGCTGCTGGGCCCCAATGTGGGCACGGGAAATTTCCCGGAAGTAACTCGGGAGCAGCTGTTCTCCTGGGACCCCGA
>DUUE01000414.1 GCA_012841735.1 Bacillota bacterium
GCCGGTGAAGACAACGCCCCATAAAGCACGTTTCCTTCGCAGTGTGAGCCATCTTCTCCTTTTAGTTGTCATAGACTGTCTCCTCCACGACCAGATAGCCTTCGCCTTCTATCACATGGCCGGCCACCGCCACGGCTTCCTTGTTGTAGTTGACGATGACCGACTTTCCGCTTTCGTATACAGTTTGATATACCCTGTCCGCCAGAACCCGGTGCTCAACGATGAACTGGTCCTGAACATCGGCAAGTACTGCATTGGCCTGTTCATACACCGCGGCGGCATACTCAAGCCAATCCCGGTAATAGGATGAAAAGTATTCATTGTAAGCTGTGTCTTTCAGCTCGAACGACTGGCTGCCGGTCAGGATGAAATAGGGGGATCCGCCTGTTTCCAAAAGTTTGAGGAACGTGGCTTGTTTGTCGGCCGCCAGATTTACAGGCTGCCCGGCATAGCTGACCAAGCCGTGAATCACCATCTGATAGAATGGTACTTCCTGATTGGTGATGGTGAAACGGCTGCTCCTGTCCGGCACGTTCACCAGGGCGGCCGCGTATGGGATGGCGTAGCTGTTGCCGCCGTCCAACAGCAGTTTCATCCCCAACTTTTTCATGTTCTCCAACTCCGCCAAGGTGATTGACAGCGACTCCTCCCGATCGATCACCCGGCGTGGATCGTCACTAAAGTCCGAGTTCAGATCCCGACCCATGTCCACAATCGAGAGAGTGTCCAGGCCGTATTTCCCTATGTAATTTGCCAGGAAACTGTCAACCAGACCTTTGACCTTGCGGGGCGACAGCACGTAATGATACTCGTCCATGATGCGGTCAAAGACATCCAGCCGATAGTCGAAGACTTTCGCTTCGAGCCTGTTCAGCAGGCGCGACGCGTCCTTCTTGGGATTGAACCCATCGAACATGCTGTCTCGATAGACATTGACCAGGCTCACACTTGGATAGAGGGCATACCCCTGCTGCTCCATGTACTGGCCCAGCTGCCGCAGTTGAGCCGCGCTGCCGACTGTCTTTTCCATGCTTGCCTTTAGCGGGTATTCGTGGCTGACACCGCCTTTCAGCCAGCCGTTGTATTTCAAAGCGATATTGCCTACCCCTGCCGCGGCGAATTCCGAGACGACGGCCTGCGCCTGTCCGATGGTGGTCAAGGGGTGAATCACATCCCGGGCGATGCCCAAAATCGGCTCTTTCTTGTCCACGGCAGCCAAGAGTTCCAAGTAAAACGGAATCGGGCCGTCAGCCTCCACCCGCTTTAGGCCGTGCTTCTCGATCAGATACTCCCGGTAGCGTCTCGCCATGCCGGAGTAACTGGCCTCCTCGCCGGAGAGGAACAAGAACCGGATCGTAAAATCTCCCGGATACGGCCTCGCCTGGTAAACAGGCATCTGGCCAAACCCGCTCACATTCAAGGACAGCCTCTCGCTCGGCAGCAAAGTGAATTCCGTCCAAACCCGGTTGTAATTGTCCACTCTGCCGGACACATCAGCCTTGACTCGCGCCAAAGACGCTCCATCTTCGATGATGGCAAAAAAGGCCTTGTCATCCTGCTTCAGGCCAAATACAGGCAGACGCACAGGCTCCGGGAAACTCCGTATTTCATCAGGAACATTTAAAGCATTGTCTCTGCCGAAGACTGGCTGATTATATGCTGATCCAAACTGCCGGCCGTTGTTGAGGTAAATCAACGCC
>DUUE01000050.1 GCA_012841735.1 Bacillota bacterium
CTTCGGCCGGCTGCCGTCTTTGCTGGCACGGGCTTTTGAAGCCGCCCTGGAAGTACAGGAAACAGTAAAACAACTCCTGCTTCCCGGTATAACCGGCGGGGAAATTTATGCGGCGGCTGCGGCGGTGGCGCAAAAACTGGGGTTTGCCGGGCACTTCATGGGCGTGGGCAGGACTCAGGCTCCCTATGTGGGTCACGGCGTAGGCCTGGAGTTTGATGAGTTGCCCGTTCTTGGCAAAAATTCTCCCCATCAGCTGACAGTAGACACTGTAGTGGCCGTAGAACCGAAATTTATTTTCCCGGGCCTGGGTATGGTCGGCCTGGAAAACACCTGGCACATTACGGCTTCCGGGCCGGTAAAACTGTCCCTGACGGCGGACGAGCATGTAATTTTATAATTATTTTCCGGTGTCCCCAAATCAGGTGACAACAGGAAAAATGGCGGCAGCTTTCTGAGAAGCAGGAAGTCTGTCCTGTTTTCGCGAAGAAAAACAAAGCACAGTAAGAAGGAGCGGCACGATGATCGCAGAAGTTCAGCCAGGTATCTTTAAGATAGAAGTCCCCCTCCCACAAAGCCCGCTGAAAGCGCTCAATTCCTATGTTGTCACTGGCAGGCGGCCTTTGCTGATCGATACCGGGTATGACCATGACGCCTGCCGGGAAGTATTGTTCAGTTCCCTGGAGGAACTGGGGGTAAAAATCGCGCAGTTGGACGTGCTGATGACCCATATGCACCCGGATCACAGCGGCCTTGTTTCCGAGCTGGTGCGGCTGGGTGCCCGGCCGTATGCCAGCAGGGAAGACGCGGACATTCTCAATATGCGGCGCGGCAGCGAAGATTTTTTCCGCACCTATTTGCAGAAATGCGGTTTTCCCGCCGGCACCGCCGTCGGCGCAATGCTTGGGCAGCCCGGTTTTGTGCGCAACCGGGAAGCTGTTCCTTTCCGGCTGCTTGCACACGGCGACCTGTTGCCGGTCGGCCCTTACCGGCTGCGCTGCCTGATAACACCCGGACACACACCCGGCCATTTGTGTTTGTATGACGAGGAGAAACAAATTCTTTTTGCCGGCGACCATATCCTCCGGGATATTACACCCAATATCTCTCTCTGGACGGAAGGCAGCAACCCGCTGGCCGATTTTCTGGCGGAACTGCAAAAACTCTGCAGCCTGCCTGTCTCACTGGTTCTCCCCGGGCACCGTTCTCTTTTTTCCGACTGCCGGGGCAGGATCAAAGAACTGATACATAACCATGAAAGACGGGCGGCGGAAGTGCTGCAGGTAATGACCGGCGGTGAGTGGCTGACTGTGCTGGATGTGGCCAAACAGATGTCATGGAGGCTTTCCTATGCATCATTCACCGATTTTCCCCTGCCGCAGCAATTGTTTGCGGCTGGAGAGGCGCTGGCCCATATCCGTTATCTCGAAAGCCTGGGCAGGGTAGCCGGGACAGAACAGGGGGGAGTCTATCGCTTCCGGGTACAAAGTGGAAATTAGTGAAAATATTCATGGCATGAAAAAGGAATCGGCCCCCCTGAGAGCGAATATTTTTTAAGTGAAGCAATTCACTGAAATGCAAATCCGGGCGGAGCCGGCAGACCAAAACTCTTGCCCAGGCCGGTTTCATGGGGGCCAGGAAAGACGCATGTCGGCATTTAACAGACAGGAGGGTGATAAATTTGTCAAAGCTGAGAACAGCCGATGAAGTGGCAGCGCTTATAGAAGACGGCATGACCATAGGCATCAGCATCATGGGCTTGGCCGGCTGGGCTGAAGAAGTTGCCCAGGCTATTGAACGGAGATTTCTGGCAACAGGCCATCCACGGGACCTGACTATTGTTTCCAGCTCCGGCGCCGGTGACGATGCCGAGTATGGAGTTACCCGTTTTGGACACGAGGGCCTGACCAGGCGATGGATAGCCGGCATTATGCGCCAGGCACCCAAGATGGTGAAATTGGTTCAGGAGAATAAAATCGAAGCTTATAACTTGCCGCAAGGTGTGGTTGTGCAGCTGTGGCGGGAGATTGCCGCCAAAAGGCCCGGACTGATTACCAAAGTCGGGCTTGGCACCTACATTGATCCGCGCATTGAAGGCGGCAAAATGAACAGCAGAACAACCGAAGACATCATTAAAGTCATCGAAATAGACGGCGAGGAATATCTTTTTTATCCCCGCTTCCATGTAGATGTGGCCCTTATCAGGGGTTCAGTGGCTGATGAGAACGGCAATTTAACCATGGATCGTGAAGGAATATTATTGGAAGCCCTGCCGCTGGCCCAAGCTGCCAAGAATTGCGGCGGCATTGTTATTGCCCAGGCTGAAGAAATTGCCCAGGCCAACACTCTTCATCCCAAGCAGGTAAGAGTGCCGGGGATTTTGGTTGATTATATTGTCCAGCCGGCAAAACCGGAACATCATATGCAGACGGAAGCCAAATACTATGTTCCCTCTTTTGCCGGCGAAGTCAAGATTCCGCTTTCGGCAATTCCTTCCGTTCCTTTGGGCGATCGTAAAATTATTGCCCGTCGTGCGGCCATGGAGTTAACCCCCGGGGCGGTTGTCAATCTGGGGATTGGCATTCCCGCCGACGTTGCCGCCATTGCCGCAGAAGAAAACACATCGCATTTGATGACTTTGACGACGGAGGCGGGGACAATTGGCGGAGTGCCGGCAAGCCCGCCGGATTTTGGCCATGCTTATAACCCTGAAGCGGTTATTGAACACCAGGTTCAGTTCGATTTCTATGACGGCGGCGGCATTGATATTGCCTTTTTGGGCATGGCACAGGCCGACAAGGACGGCAACGTCAATGTGACCAAATTTGGTACACGTGTTGTCGGCAGCGGCGGCTTTATTAATATCAGTCAAAACAGCCGCAAAGTCGTTTACTGTGGTACATTTACCGCCGGCGGCCTGGAAGTGGAAGTTAAAGACGGGAAGCTGACAATTGTCCGGGAAGGCAAATTTAAGAAATTTGTTGACCATGTTGATCAAATCAGCTATAGCGGCAAATATGCCCGCCAGGTGGAACAGCCGGCAGTATATGTAACCGAAAGGGCAGTATTTACTCTGGAAAAAGAAGGTTTGACTTTAACTGAAATTGCCCCCGGCATTGATCTGGAAAAAGATGTCCTGGCACAAATGGGATTCAAGCCGATTATTTCTCCCAATTTAAAAACAATGGATCCGGGAATATTCTCCGAGCAGTGGGGCGGACTTGCCGGGATTGTGAATGCCAACGGTAAAAGTTAAATGAGTTGATAAGCTGAAAGCTTAAATAAAAATAAAGGAGGATCAGGTATGGGTAAAAAGATCTACAAGATCGGCATGATCGGCGCAGGTAACATGGGTAGCGGTATCGCCCAAAAGTTGGCCCAGGAAGGTATGACAGTTGTGATGGTCGATACCAAAGACGAGTTTGTCCAGCGCGGCATGAACCTGATGAAAGGCGTTCTTCAGGAAGCGATTGACCGGAGAATCCTGACGGAAGAGCAAGTAGCGGAAGTACTTTCACGTGTTCACGGCACCACAGATCTGAACGATGTGGCTGACTGCGATCTGGTGATTGAGGCAATTTTTGAAGATTTACAAGTCAAAAAAGATATGTTTGCCCAGTTGGACAAAATTTGTGAGCCAAAAACAATTCTTGCTTCCAACACTTCCAGTTTCTATATTAAAGACCTGGCTGCAGCAACCAATCGTCCGGACCGTGTAATTGGCATGCACTATTTCTTCCATCCGGCCAAAAACCGTCTGCTTGAAATTGTGCCTCATGAGGGTACAAGTCAGGAGACAATTGACAAAGTGCAGCTGATTGCCAAACTCCATTCCAAAACCGCCATTCTGGTAAAAGATGCTCCGGGATTTACGGTCAACCGTATCTTTATCCCCTGGTATGTTAATGCCATCCGCATCTATGAAGCTGGTATTGCCAACATTCCTTCCATCGATGCCATTTGCAAAAAGGCATTCGGCATTGGCATGGGGCCCTTTGAGCTGCAAAACGTATCCGGTATTGCCATTGGCCTGCATGCGGCAAGAACACTGGCCAAAGAAAGAGGCTCATTCTATCATCCGCCGGAAACATTGCGGGTACTTGTGGAAGATAAAAACGAACTCTTTGATCTCAGCGGCGAAGTAGATTTAAGTAAAACCGATGAAGTACTCGACTGGATGTTTGGCGCCGTCTTCGGTGTTGCCTGTACCATGATTGACGAAGGCATTGCCAGGATGGAAGATATTGACCGCGGCACAAAAATCGGCCTGACATGGCGTAAAGGCCCCTTCGAGCTGATGAATGAAGTGGGCATTGACAAAGCGTATGAAATGGTCAAAAAATTGTCCGAGAAGCGCGACGATTTCCCCATGCCCAAATATTTGGAAGAGCAGAAGAAAAAAGGCGTTCCCTTTGAACTGAAATTTGTGGAAAGTGAAATCAAAGACGGTATTGCTTACATTACCATTAACCGGCCCGAAGCAATGAACGCTTTGAATCCCACCGTCGTGGACCAGCTTGAAAAGAACTTTGATGCGGCGGAAAAGAACCCTGAAGTGAAAGCCATTGTCCTCCAGGGTGCCGGAAAAGCCTTTATTGCCGGGGCTGACATTAAGTTCTTTGTTGACAACATTAAAAACAATACTGTCAACAAGACTTATGATTTCACGCGCAAAGGGCACGATCTGCTGCTGCGGCTCGAAAACTCACCCAAAATGACCATCGCCCTGCTTGACGGTTTGTCCCTCGGTGGAGGCAGTGAGGTTGCCCTGGCCTGCCAGGCCATTGTGGCCACTGACTCCGGTTCCTTCGGTTTCCCGGAGACCGGTATCGGTATCTGCCCCGGTCTGGGCGGAATGATCCGCATGGAAAGACATGTGGGCAAGGAACTGACCAAATACTTTACCTTTACCGGCAAAACTTTCTCCGCTGCGGAAGCGAAAGAGCTGGGCATTGTTACCAAGCTGGTTGACCGGACGGAAACCGATGCCGCCATTAAAGAAATTGTGGCTGCCGGGAAATTTGACAAGTATGCACCCCGTGAAATTCCGGCAAAATACGATGAGATCAAAAAGGCCTTCAGCGACGAGAATGCTGAGCGCCTGGTAAGAGGCGAAAAACCCGAGGGCGTTTCCCCTGAATTGGCCGAGAAGCTTGTCAAGATCATTGCCAAGAAAGCTCCCATTGCCATACGTGAAGCAAACAACATGATTGATGCACTGGCCAAGGTCTCCATCAAAGAAGCCATTGAAATTGAAATGGATAAGCTGTACTACATGTTTGGAACAGAGGATGCACTTGCCGGCCTGTCTTCTCCCACTCGTCCCCCCAAATACCAGGGCAAATAATTCGCGGCCAAAACAAACAACACTTTATCTCAGGAGGAATGACGATGTTTACGAAAGCCTATATTCCCTATAAAGGGTATTACAGCAGCCCGTTTTGCAAATGGCAGGGCAGCATGCAGCACGACAACGCCATTGAACTGGGTGCGAAAACCAGTAAACGCTGGCTGGCACAAAAGAATATAGACCCCAAGGAAATCGAATATCTCTATCTGGGGATTACAGTTGGTCAACACCGTGTCTTTTTTGGTTCAACCTGGGCCGCCTACCTGATGGGTACGCCCGACATTCCCGGCATGACCATCATGCAGGCCTGCGCAACTTCCACCACCACGGTATATAACGCTGCCGCTTCCGTTGAACTGGGTAATGTCAACACCGCATATTGCCTGTGTGTTGACCGTTGTTCCAACGGTCCGCACACAATCTGGCCCAATCCGTTGGGTCCCGGCGGCGAGGTCATTTCCGAGAACTGGAACATGGACAATATGGCAGCCGATCCCTCCACAGGCCAGGGTACACTGAACACCGCGGAAAATGTAGCCAAAAAACATGGTTTTACCCGCGAACAGGCCGACGAACTGGTTTTAATCCGCTATCAGCAGTATGACGATTCACTGGCCAATGACCGCGCTTTCCAGAAGCGTTATATGTTCCCGGCGGAAGTAACGGTTTCCCGTAAAGAGAAAAAATTGGTGGAATGTGACGAGGGCGTTCCGAAAACCTCGCGGGAAGCATTGGCACGCCTGCGCCCCATTATTGAGGGCGGCATCCATACC
The DNA here is from genome assembly GCA_012841735.1 of Bacillota bacterium. Classification (GTDB taxonomy): domain Bacteria; phylum Bacillota; class Dethiobacteria; order Dethiobacterales; family Dethiobacteraceae; genus DUUE01. The sequence continues at coordinate 6,121 of DUUE01000050.1, forward strand.
TTTGGCGGTCAGACCCATCCCGCCGACGGCAACATGGGGATCATTGTCACAACAAAAGACCGGGCGGCAGCTCTGAGTGAAGACCCCAACATTCCGATTCAAATCGTTTCTTACGGTTATGCCCGGGCCGAAAAAGCCTATATGCCGGAAGCTCCCGTTTATGCTTCCAGAATGGCCCTTGAGCGTATCGGCAAGACCCCGCAGGATATGGTGGCCATCAAAAACCACAACCCGTTTATTGCCAACGACTTGGTACTGGCCAAAGAACTGGGTATTAAACCCGAGAGCTTTAACAATTATGGCAGCTCCATGGTATTTGGCCACCCGCAGGGGCCGACTGTTGGACGCCTGCTGATTGAAGGCATTGAAGAAGCTGTTATCAAAGGCGGCGGTTATGTCCTGGCAACAGGCTGTGCCGCAGGCGATACCAGCGCAACCATTATCGTCAAAGTCGGCTAAACGGCCGCAGGCAAAGAAAAGAGCACTGAACGCATATTC
>DUUE01000082.1 GCA_012841735.1 Bacillota bacterium
ACAATGTGCCACTTTTCAAAGGTGGGAGCAACTTCACTCGATCTGTTTTGAAAATATTAAATGAACCTAACGTAGTGTGAGTGATGTGAGGCTCTCCCAAAACCTAAAGTGGCTTGACACTATCCTGTGTTATGTTGCCACTTGACGAGCAACCCTGTTTCTGTTATACTTGCTAAAAAAATGGCCGCACCGGGTGCGGCCGTCCTTGTTGCACAATTGCATATGCACCGTTGAAGAGGAGTACGGCATGGACCAAGCAGCGAACCGGGGAGGGTGCGAGCCCGGGTTGGGAAAGTGCCGGAAGGGCGCTTCAGCAAAACGGTACTTTGAAAGCGGGCATACAACTGCTGTATGCCAAATAGGGTGGAACCGCGGGAACTCCCGTCCCTATGGGGCGGAAGTTCTTTTTTATTACTGAAGTATCAAGGAAGGGAATGGAGGCGATAAGAGTGGACCTGCAGACCATGATACTTAAACTGCAGAATTACTGGGCCGGCAAGAAGTGTGTGCTGGCTCAGCCGTATGATGTGGAGAAAGGTGCGGGAACAATGAATCCCGCCACTTTTCTGCGTGCACTGGGACCCGAACCCTGGGCCGTGGCTTATGTGGAACCTTCCCGCCGGCCAACTGACGGGCGTTACGGGGAAAACCCCAACCGCCTGTATCAGCATCACCAGTTTCAGGTAACCATAAAACCTGCCCCGGCCAATATCCAGGAATTATACCTGGACAGCCTGCGGGAACTGGGGATCGTTCCGGAGGAACATGATATCCGTTTTGTGGAGGATAACTGGGAATCACCCACACTGGGCGCCTGGGGGCTGGGCTGGGAAGTATGGCTGGACGGCATGGAAATCACCCAATTTACATATTTCCAGCAGGTAGGCAGTATTGATGTGGATGCGGTGTCTGCAGAAATTACCTACGGCCTGGAACGGATTGCCATGTATCTGCAGCATAAGGAAAATGTCTTCGACCTGGACTGGGTGGAAGGAGTAATAACTTATGGCCAGATCTTTCACAGGGCGGAAGTGGAACATTCAGCCTACAGCTTTACGGAAGCGGATACGGAAATGCTTTTTTCCCTCTTTGGCACTTATGAAAAAGAGGCAAAACGCCTGCTGGAAAGCGGCCTGGTCCTGCCGGGCTATGATTATATCCTGAAATGCTCCCACACTTTTAATCTGTTGGATGCCCGCGGCGCCATCAGCGTGGCCGAACGCACCGCATACATCGGACGTGTGCGCAACCTGGCACGCCTGGCGGCACAAAAATACCTGGTACAGCGGGAGGAACTGGGATTCCCGCTGCTTCCCCGGGAGAAGGAGGAAAAACATGCGTAAGGAAACTTTTCTCCTGGAAATTGGCACCGAGGAAATACCGGCGCGTTTTCTTACCCCGGCTCTGGAGCAGCTGGCCGGGGCGGCCGCCCAAAAGCTGCGGGAGGCACGCCTGGCTTACGGGAAGATTAAAACTTTCGGTACGCCAAGGCGCCTTGCCCTTCTGGTCGAGGGACTGGCCGACAGGCAGGAAGATTTACAGGAAAAGAAAAAGGGACCGGCTGTCAAAGCTGCTTATGATGCCGCCGGTAACCCTACCAGGGCGGCACTGGGTTTTGCCCGTGCCCAGGGGGTGGAAATATCCGACCTCTTTACCACAGAGCTTGACGGTGTCCCTTATGTCTTTGCCCTGCGCACGGAAAAAGGTCTGGACACACTGGCATTGCTGCCGGAGTTGTGCGGGCAGCTGATCAGAAGCCTGTCTTTCCCCAAGCCTATGTTCTGGTACAGCAGAGAAATACGTTTCGCCCGGCCTGTCCGCTGGCTGGCCGCCCTTTACGGCGACTCACCCGTTGCCTTTACCTTTGCCGGCATTACAGCACAGGCGCATACCTTCGGGCACCGCTTTCTTGCTCCCGGGCAGCATCCCATTTCTCACGCAGCCGC
>DUUE01000259.1 GCA_012841735.1 Bacillota bacterium
AAAACTGCCCCGGACGGCTGCAGCAGGCGGAAAAAGCACTGCAAAATGCGGAAACAACAATCACGGAATATAAACAGCAGGTGGTACAGTTGCGCAGTGAACTTGCCGCCGCTTCACGGCGGGAAAAAGAATACCTGCAGCAGGTCAGCAAACTGCAGGCAGAATTAAACGCAAAAAAAGGACTGTGGGAGTCCCTGGCCGGCTTGTTCCAGAAAAAGCCATCTGTAAAAAAATAGTTAAGCTTTTGTGATAAAAGCTTAGAAAAAAATGTGAGTTTTTCCTGGCAAAGCTGACGGCGGGGAATCCTTGCTTTTTCTGTTTGACCTTTGGACAGGCAGCTGATAGGCTGAAAATGCCGACAAAAAACCGGAGGTCAGAAAATGAAAAAAACCTATTTTTCCCTGACAGCAGTTTTGCTTGCCGTTTTTCTGTTTGCCGGACAGGCTCTGGCGGCTACCGCCATCCCCCGCTGGCCACAGCCGGAGTGGTTTGCCCAGTTTGCTTCCCGCCCGCCCGTACAGGAGGAAAAACCGGAAGAAAAACCGGTGCCGGAAGAAAAACCGGAAAAAGCGGCAGGGGAGATAACCCTGACAGCAGCAGAACAGTATGTTTTTACTGCCATTAATCAGGAACGGGTCAAACGCGGCCTTGCCCCGCTTGCCATGAACCCGGAGCTGACGCGGCTTGCCCGTCTGAAAAGCAAAGATCTGGCGGAGAATAACTATTTTGCCCACCGCTCACCCACATATGGCAGTGCCTACGACATGATGCGCCGGGAAGGCATCCGCTACAGCTATGCCGGAGAAAATCTGGCCAAAACGACTGCGGCGGCAAATGCTGTTTCTCTCTTCCTTAACAGCAGCACACACCGCAGCACCCTGTTAAATCCCAGGTTTAACCAGACCGGAGTGGGTATTTACCAGCTCGGCCGCCAGGTTTATGTTACACAGATGTTTATCGGCAGTCGCTAAGAAAGACTGATGCGCACGGACAGATACCCGTGCGCATTTTCTTTTTTCACCCCTCTCTTTGACGGTTCATACACTATACCAGAAAGGGGTGAGACTATGAGAATACTGCATATAAACCGTTTTTTTTATTCCGGACAAACAACACATGTCTTTACTCTTGTGCGTGAACAGCAGAAGCAAGGCTTGGATGCCCGTCTGATCATGGACGGCAATCCTTCTTACAACGCTTTGAAATTATACCAAAAAACAATAGATGAATTGGGAGCAAAAATTTATAAACCGGGGGATGTGCAGGCCATACAACAGCAGCTGGCACAGTGGCACCCCCGGCTTATCCATGCTCATTCCATCGTCACCCTGCCCCTGGCCGCCACCCTGGCCCGGCAAAAAAAGGTCCCACTTGTTATTACCTGCCATGGTTTGGGTATTAATACGGGAGACTACCGTCCTTTTTTGCAGGAAGCGGCGGCGATTATCTGCATCTCCCGGCGTGTGGCCAACAGTCTGCGGGAATTTGAGGATAAAATTCATCTTATACCCAATGGTGTTGATCTTGCGGAATTTGCGCCGCAAGAAAAGACAGAACCTGTTAAAATTGCCCTCGTCAGCCGCATAGATCCCGGCAAACAGAAGGCATACAACCATTTCTGCAAAGCCGTTGATTTACTGGAAGGCGTGGAGTTTTATGTTGCCGCCAACCAGAAGCCGGCCAGCAAAACGGCACAATATCTGGGCTGGATCAGTGATGTGGCATCCCTGCTGGCAGAAACAGATATTGTGGCGGGCACAGGACGCACCGTCATTGAAGGACTTGCCTGCGGCAATGCCGTTATCATCCTGGGAAAGACCTGCCAGGGAATCCTCACGCCGGAAAAAGTAGCCAGGCAAAAGGAGCTTGATCTTAGCGGCCTTTCCGGGAATGATCCGTGCTATAAAAATATTTTTTATGAACTGGCAAAATTAACACAGAACGAATTGTACCTGCGGCACCTGCAAAAATTCGGCCGCAAACTGGCGGAAGAACATTTTGATATTGCCGTCCTTGCCGGGAAAACTATGCAGGTTTATGAGAGCGTCCTCTGAGCTGTGATGCCTCACGGCAAAAAGTAATTGACGTGCATGGCAGCACATGGTAAAATAAAAGCCGTAGTATTGTAGGATCTTGTTTTACTTTGACAAAGGGTAGTACGGAAGCATGGCAGGGAGATTTTGTTATAAACCTCCTTCTGTGCCCGTGCGCAAAAAAGGAGGTCTTTTTATATGCTGGGAATGCAGGATGTAACCACCGCCCTCGCCTGGCTGCTGACAGTATGCTCCATGGTATTCGGGGTCATCTTCGGGCTCATTAACTGGAACCGTAAGGAGGATGAGCATTTTTGAACCTTGCGGTCCTGACAGTTGTTGTCCTCTGTTATCTGGGCATTCTTACAGTCCTGGCTTACATCGGCTACCGTCAGACAACCACAGCAGATGATTACCTGCTGGCCGGCCGCAGTGCCAACCCCTGGGTCATGGCCCTGTCGTATGGAGCCACCTTTATCAGCACCTCGGCCATTGTCGGCTTCGGCGGCGTGGCCGGCCTGTACGGCTTCAGCCTGCTCTGGCTGGCATTCCTGAATATTGTGCTCGGTGTCTGGATTGCCTTTGCTTTTCTGGGCACCAGAATCCGGCGGATGTCCCTGCGCCTTGACGTCAGCACTTTTCCCTCCCTGTTGGGAGCCCGTTATCAGTCACGGGCGGTTACGGTCTTTTCCGGCCTTGCCATTTTTCTTTTTATGCCCGCTTACACCAGTATTATCCTCATTGGCGGCGCCCGCTTTCTGCAGGAAGCATTTCTGCTGGATTTTAGTGTGGCGCTGATGATCCTCGCCGTTATTGTGGGATTATATGTATTCACGGGCGGCCTGAAAGCCGTAATGTATACAGATGCTTTCTGCGCCGCCGTCATGTTTTGCGGCATGCTGGCCTTGCTGGTGGGCACTTACCGTGCCGTGGGCGGCGTTGTGGCCGGGCACCGGGCACTTTCAGACTTGCGCAGTTTAGTCCCGGACGCCCTGGCGGCGGCAGGCCACCAGGGCTGGACAGCCATGCCGGCACTTGGCTCACCCCTCTGGTGGACAATTGTCAGCACCATTATTTTGGGTGTGGGAGTGGGGGTGCTGGCCCAGCCGCAGTTGGCCATGCGTTTTATGACGGTCAAAGACAATAAGTCTTTATACCGGGCAGTCCTGATCGGCAGTATCTTTATCTTTTTTCTGGTGGGAACGGTTTACATGGTGGGCCCGCTCAGTAATGTCTACTTTTACCGTACACAGGGCGTTATTGCCGCCGATGTGGCTCAGGGCAACGTGGACCTCATTATCCCGGCCTTTATCAGCTCTTTTATGCCCCGGTGGTTTTTATATCTTTTTGCCTTAACCATGCTGTCCGCAGCCATCTCCACCTTGAGCTCGCTGCTGCATGTCCAGGGCAGCGCCTTCGGCCGTGATGTGTGGGAGCAATTTTTCCCGTCATCCCGCAACCGGGAGCGGAACTCACTTTCAAACCAGCTGGGTGTTATTGTGGGCGTAATCCTGGCGGTAATACTTGCTTACGTGCTGCCTGCCAACATTATCGCCCGGGCAACAGCATTCTGGTATGGAATCTGCGCCGCCGGTTTCCTCCCGGCTCTGGCCGGCACCCTTTTCTGGCGCCGCGGCACTAAACAGGGGGCCCTGGCCAGCATCATTACCGGTTTTGTTGTCAGTATTTTTGGCTTTATTTTCCTGCATCTTTCTGAAGCGCAGCCCTTCGGCATCTGCCGCGCTTTATTCGGCCGTGATACACTGCTTGCCTTTCCCTGGACGCATGTGGACCCCCTGTTGTATGCCCTCCCGGCAGCCTTGGCCGTCTATGTAGTTGTCAGCCTGCTGACAAAACCGCCTGCGGCAAAACATCTGCAAAAATGCTTTGACTAAAAAAGAACCCGCAGGGGTTCTTTTTTAATAGATCATGCGTCCTTCCACAAAAGCTTTCGTTTCCGCTTTTTCCGGTGAGGAGAAAAATTTTTCCGTCGGGCCCGCTTCCACCAGCCGTCCCTGATAGAGAAAGACAAGTTCGTCAGCAAGCCGCCTCGCCTGAAAAAGATTATGGGTGACCAGAATTACAGTAGTCCCCGCTTCTTTTTGCAGAGAAAGAATCATTTTTTCCAGCAGTTCCACATTTGCCGGGTCCAGGTTGGCGGTAGCCTCATCCAGGAGTAAAATTTCCGGCCGCAGCACACTGGCCCGGGCAAAAGCAACCCGCTGTGCTTCTCCGCCGGACAATGTTACCGCCCGTTGTTTCCCTTGTGCGGCAAGACCGATCATTTCCAGCGCCGCTTCCACCCGCCTGTTTATTTCCCGGAGGGGAAGGCTGCGGGCCTGCAGGCCGTAAGCAATATTGTCCCAGACAGAACGGTTCAGCAGGACGGGTTTCTGAAAAACCATGGTCATTCTGCGCTGCAGTACCAGCCTGTCCGGCCTGTTCTCCGGCACCGGGCTGCCAAAAAAATGGATTTCGCCCTCTGTGGGCGCTTCCAGCAGGTTTATCAGCCGCAGGAGCGTGCTTTTACCCGCTCCGGAAGGTCCGATAATACCGGTAATTTTGCCTTGTGCCAGCTGCAGTGCGTCAAGCTGCAGGACTTTTTTTGTGCCGTAGCATTTGGCCAGGTTACGGATTTCAATTGCTGCCGTATTACTCATCGCTACCTCCCCACTGCAGACGGTAAAGCAAAATATTAATAATAAAAGAAAGTAAGAGCAATATTATACCCAGTGCCAAGCCAGTGGCAAACTTGCCCTGCCGCACTTCCAGGACAATGGCGGTGGTCATGACACGGGTGAAGCCTTCAATATTCCCGCCCACCATGGTTACCGCCCCCACTTCCGCCACCACACGGCCGAATCCGGTGATAAGAGCGGCCAGAATCCCGAAGCGTGCTTCCCTGATAATGGTGCGTAAAACCAATCCCCTGTCCGCTCCCAGGGAGATAAGAGTGGCAAGGATTTCCCTGCCCTTGCTCCGGACAGACACCGACGTCAGGCCGATGACAATGGGTGTGGCCAGCAGAAACTGGGCCATAATCATGGCCGGGGGTGTAAACAAAAGGCCAAGGGACCCCAGGGGGCCGTTCCGCCTGATAAGCATATATACCAGCAGCCCGCCCACCACAGGCGGCAGGCCCATGAGTGTGTAAATAATCCTGGTCAGCCAGCGGACCCGTTTTGCCGGCTGCATTCCCAGCCAGGTGCCGCAGGGAACGCCGAAAAGCGCAGCCAAAATGACTGCGCTGCCGGAGACAAATAATGTCAGCAGGATAATTTCAAGCAAATTGCGGTCAAGATGTAACAGCAGAGAAACAGCTTCACTGATTGCTTCCAGCATCTCTTTCCTTTCCCGGCTGAAGATTAGTTGGCATTGGGGAAAAACAGTGTGTCGCCGTAAGGTTTGAAATCAGCAATGGCCTGCTGGCCTTCGTCCGATATCATATAATCAATAAAGGCTTTTGCCCCTTCATAATTGATTTCAGGGTAATTTTCCGGGTTGACAGCCATCACACCATACTGGTTAAATAACGCAGCGTCCCCTTCAAAAAGAATCTCCAGTTCCAGGTCCTTTTGCAAAGCCAGGTAAGTTGCCCTGTCCGTCAGCGTAT
>DUUE01000084.1 GCA_012841735.1 Bacillota bacterium
CGTCTTCTATCAGGATGTGCCCGCCGGACAAAATTCCGGTCAGCAGCATGGCAATCACGTCGTCTTTGCCCACCACCACCTGCCTGACATTGTCCATAATCTTCGTTACTTTTTCCATCCATGATTCCTCCTTGCGGAAACCGGGGGACGGCTTGCCGCACGTGCGGGAAACCGTCCCCTCTTTTAGTGAATCATTACTTTAAGCCCCATGTCCTCCAGTTGTTTTTTCCTGGCTGCCACCAGTTCTTCAGACGGCGGTTCAGCCACCAGGACAGGCGCTTCTTTCTGCAAACGTTCATATTTGACTACGCCCAGCGTATGGTAGGGCAGCAGTTGGACCACTTCCACCGCATCTCCCAGTTCCAGGATGAATCTGCCTGCGGCGGCAAAGGCGTTGACAGAATCATTAAAACGGGGGATGACAGGAATGCGTATCTGCAATTTGCCGCCGGCAGCCGCTATTTTACGGGCATTTTCCAGGATCCGCCCATTGGGCACGCCAATGACCCTTTTATGCAGTTCACTGTTCATCTGCTTCAAGTCATAAAGAAAAAGATCGGTGTACGGCAAAATGGCTTCAATGTGTTTCCAGTCCACATAACCCGTGGTGTCAACGGCCGTGTGAATGCCTTCCGCCTTGCAGCGTTTTAATACCTCCAGCACGAAACGGGGCTGGCAGAGGCATTCGCCGCCGGAGAGCGTGATACCGCCGCCCGACTGCCTGTAAAACGGTACATCCCGGCGGATAATCTCCATAATTTCCTCCACTGTATAGTCGGTACCGCACAGATATAAAGCTTTGGGTAGGCAGGCTGCGGTACAGGCGCCGCAGTTGTCGCATTTGCTGCGGTCCACATGGACCACCTGAATTTCCGTGTTATGCTGCAGAGATTTCTTATTCTCCCCCGGCGAGATGGCGCCCTGCGGGCAGGCAGTCAGGCATTTGCCGCATTTTTCAATGCCTTCACATTTTACTTCCATCCAGTTGAGCTCACTGTGAAAGGCGATTGATTCCGGGCTGTGGCACCACGGGCAGCGCAGGGGGCAGCCTTTCATAAACAAAGTAAGGCGGATGCCGGGGCCGTCATGGACGGAAAATCCCTGTATGTCATAGAATTTCCCTTTCAGCTCTTCCATCTGTTCCTGTCCTCCTGCAGTGAAAGCATAATGTTTTCTGCCGGTATAAAACTATCTCTATTGTAACATAAATTGTTTGTCCGGAAGCAGTCCAAAACTCAGAGAATTTACAAAAATCAAGCATTATGATACGTTGTTAAAGAGAGGAAATGTTTTGTTTTGTCCCGGCCCGGAAATCTATTGCTACGGAACGGAGGGTGTATCATGTATCAACTGCAACCGGTCACGGAACGGGTGGCCAGGATGCGGGAAAAATACCGCACGACACGGCCGGAAATCTGCACATCGCGTTACAGGCTGATCACGGAGTTTTATCTGCAGAACCCGGACCTGACGGGTATTTTAAAACGCGCCAAAAACTTTAAACACATCTGTGAGAATATTGCCATCCGTATAGACGAAGGTGAAGTGATTGTGGGAGCGCAGTCGGCAAAATACCGGGCGGCTGCACTCTACCCGGAAAACTCCATCAACTGGCTGCTGGATGAGCTGAAAAGCGGTCTCCTTTCATCCCGGGACATTGACCCCTACATTATTGCCGATGAAGACAAAGAATATATTTTAAAAACAGGTGATTTCTGGCTGAAAGAATGTGCCAGCGCCAAGACTGACGCTTATATTCCCGACGGCTACTTCAGGCATATCGGCAACGGCATCACCATATTCGGCCCCAAGTACCAGGCTGTTTCCCCCGTAGGCCATTTTTGCGCCAATTACAACAAAGCAATCAGGAAAGGTTTTGGCGCCATTAAAGCCGAAGCGGAGGCAAAAATTGCCGCAATTGAAGAGAAGGGCCTTTTCGGCGACTCCATCGACAAGTACAACTTTTACCGCGCCATCGTCATTGTCTGCGACGGCATGATGATCCTGACAAAGCGTTATGCCAGGCTGGCGGAGCGGCTGGCGGAACAGGAAAAAGACCCGGTGCGGAAAAAAGAACTGGAAGCCATGGCCGACACTCTCAACCGGGTGATGGAAAAGCCATGCCGCACTTTCCATGATGCGCTGCAAACACTTTTTATGTACCAGACCTGCATGTGTCTCGATGCCAATATGCACGGGATCAGCTTCGGCCGTGTGGACCAGTATCTGGGCGACTTTTATGAAGCGGACCTTGCCGCCGGCCGTATCACCCCCGAATATGCCCAGGAACTGGTGGACCTCTTCTACCTGAAAGTGGCGGAAATGAACAAACCGTGGAGCTATGGCGCCACCATGGCCAACCCGGGCTATACCAGCGGCCAGCTCATGACGCTGGGCGGTGTCAAGCCGGACGGGACGGACGCCACCAATGCCGTCACCTTTATGATGCTGCAGTCATCCGGGCGCCTGCTGCTGCATGACCCGCCCCAGGCGCTGCGCATCCACAAAGGCACCCCGCCGGAGCTGTGGGAGGCGGCCATTGCAACCACCAAACTGGCGGGGGGCGTTCCCACTTTTGAAAATGATGATGTCATTATTCCCGCTTTAATGAGCCGGGGCCATACACTGGAGAGTGCGCGCAACTACTGCCTTATCGGCTGCGTGGAGCCGGCCGGCTGCGGCAATGAATGGCCAGCCTGCGGCGGTACGTGGACGGAAACATACTGGAATATGGCCAATGCCCTCATCCTGGCCATCAATGACGGCTACAATCCCATGCCGGGGCTGCACGGAGAGGCGCCGCGCGCGGACCGGTGCGGCCTGCCCACCGGCTACCTGTATGAAATGGAAACTTTTGCGGAAGTGCTGGAAGCATTTAAAAAACAGACAGAATTTTTTGTCAGGTGGCATGCCAATTGTATCAACTCTTTTGAATACGTGGCCCGGGACGTCCTGCCCCAGCCCGTAGTTTCCGCCACCATGGACGGCTGCATGGAAAAAGGAATGGATGTGATGTACGGCGGGGCGGAGTACAATTCCACCGGCATTGCCGGCATTGCCATCGGCAATGTGGCCAGCAGCCTGGGCATGATTAAGCACCTGGTCTATGATGAGAAAATCTGCACGGCCCGCGAACTGTATGACGCCCTCATGAACAACTGGGAAGGCTATGAAGACCTGCACCGCTACATTGTGCATGAAGCCCCCCACTATGGCAACGGCATCAAAGAGATTGACCAGTATGCCCAATGGGCGGCGGATGTCTTTGCCGCTGCGGTCAGGGCCTGCAGCGGCCCCCGCGGCAGGTTCAGCCCCGGGCTTTACCCTGTCACCACCAATGTTATTTTCGGCAAAATGACGGCGGCCACCCCGGACGGGCGTTATGCCGGCGAACCGCTGGCCGACGGCATCTCTCCCGTACAACAGCGGGATAAAAACGGCCCTACGGCCATTCTGGTCTCTGTTTCCCGGATCGACCAGAAGAAATTTTCCAACGGTACGCTGCTGAATATGAAGTTTCACCCCAGTTCCATGCAGGGGGAAGAGGGGATCGTCAAGCTGACCAACCTGATTAAAACATATTTCGGTATGGGCGGCATGGAAATACAGCTTAATGTGGTCAGTGCGGAAACATTGCGGGATGCCCAGAAAAACCCGGAAAATTATCAAAACCTCATTGTGCGTGTGGCAGGCTTCAGTGCTTACTTTGTCGAATTGCATATTGACGGCCAGAACGACCTGATCCGCCGGACAGAACTGGCCATGTAAACTGTTTTGGGATTTTTACCAATCTCCGGAGGGATAAAAATGTACGTGTTAAAACCAATCACAGAGCGCGTCCAGAAAATGCGCGCCAAATACCGTGACACGCAGCCGGAAATCTGTACATCCCGCTACAGGTTAATTACAGAATTTTACATGCAGAACCCGGATTTGACGGGCATTTTGAAACGTGCCAAAAGCTTTAAACACATCTGTGAAAATATTGCCATCCGCATCGACGAAGGCGAAGTAATTGTGGGAGCGCAGTCGGCCAAATACCGGGCGGCCGCCCTCTACCCGGAAAATTCCATTGAATGGCTGCTGGAGGAAGTGGAAAGCGGTTTTATTTCCACCCGCGACATTGACCCCTATATTATTTCGGAAGAAGACAGGGAGTATATTTTACAAACCGGCGACTTCTGGAAAAAAGAATGCATGAGCGCCAAAATGACCCCCTACATCCCGCCCGGATATTTGAATCATATCCGCAACGGCGTCATTATGCTCGGTGAAAAAGGCTGGGCCCAGGCTCCCGTGGGGCATTTTTGCGCCGATTACAACAAGGCAATCCGGAAAGGTTTTGGCGCCATTAAAGCCGAAGCGGAGGCAAAAATTGCCGCAATTGAAGAGACGGGCCTTTTCGGTGACTCCATCGACAGCTATAATTTTTACCGCGCCATTGTCATTGTCTGCGACGGCATGATGATCCTGACAAAGCGTTATGCCAGGCTGGCGGAAGAGCTGGCGGAACAGGAAAAAGACCCGGTACGGAAAAAAGAGCTGGCGGCCATGGCCGACACCCTTAACTGGGTGATGGAAAAACCGTGCCGCACTTTCCATGATGCGCTGCAGACCATTTTTATGTATCAGACCTGCATGTGTCTCGATGCCAATATGCACGGGATCAGCTTCGGCCGTGTGGACCAGTATCTGGGTGACTTTTATGAAGCGGACCTTGCCGCCGGCCGCATTACCCCCGAATATGCCCAGGAGCTGATGGATCTTTTCTACCTGAAAGTGGCGGAAATGAACAAACCGTGGGGATACAAACCCACCATGTCTAACCCGGGCTACACCAGCGGCCAGCTCATGACGCTGGGCGGTGTCA
>DUUE01000453.1 GCA_012841735.1 Bacillota bacterium
AGAGTAAAATGTCCTACAAAAAGTTGACACTACCTTTCTTTGCCGGCAACTATTATAAAGGGGTGGCATGTTTATGCTCAGATTGCTGAATCAGTCGGATACAGAGCTTATACTGGAGTATCTGGGGAGAAATGAACTTGAAACATCCTTTTTGTATGCCAATATACTGGAGTTTGGCATTGCAAACAAGCCGGAGATAAGAAGGTGCGCCGATTATTTCGGCTTTTTTGCCGGGAACAGCTTAAAAGGCATCCTGCCATTTTATAACCTCGGCAGCTGCATCCCCCACTTTGAGACGGATGAGGCAATACCTTGCTTTGCGGAGCTGATGAAAAAAAGAAGCTTTTCTTATCTTTTGGGGATGCGTCATATTATTGCGCCTTTATACCGGGAAATTAAGCATGTTAAAGAGAGCAGGGAATATAGGGAGAGCTCCTATTGTGTGAACAGAAACTTCCGGCCTTTCTCGCTGGAAGGGGTGGATTTCCTTGATGTGACAGGTACTCCGGATGATGATACAGTTAATTTTATTTTGAACGGCCGTGTCCGGGGTTTTCAGCAGCAGGTAACAAGGGAAGAGATAGTAAAAACTCTGTCGCAAAGAGGGGCGGAAGAAGATTATCTGATAGCCGTCAGGGGCGGCAAAAAAGTTGCACAGGCATGCATTCAGACATATACTCCTGCCATCAGCCAGATCGGCGCAGTTTATACGGCTGAAGATGAAAGGGGCAGGGGGTACTGTAAAGCCATAGTATCTGAATTATGCAAAAGAATCATTGCCAGGGGGAAAATACCTGCTTTAAGCGTGGACAAGGATAATCTGCCTGCGATAAAAGCTTACAGTGCGGTAGGTTTTACACACTATGCCGATTATCTTATTATTACTTTTGCTTAAATCGGGGCAAAAGGCAGTTAGCAAACGGAAAACTTGCAATCCTGCCGGCTGCTATTGTAGAATGAAATGTAAATTAACTTGTGGCAAAGGGGAGCTCTTATGAAGCTGGTTTATCAGGGCAAAACGAAAGACGTATATCAGTTGCAAGACGGCAATTATTTGCTGCAGTTTAAAGACGACTGTACCGGTGAGGACGGGGTATTTGACCCGGGAGCCAATACTGTGGGCCTGACCATTGAGGGCGCGGGGCGGGCAGGGTTAAGGCTTTCCCAGTATTTCTTTGAACTGCTGGCAGCTAAGGGCGTGCCCACTCATTACATAGAAGCAAACATCAAAGAGGCTACGATGAAAGTAAAACCGGCCAAACTTTTTGGTTACGGGCTGGAGGTAATCTGCCGTTTCCGGGCTGTGGGCAGCTTTGTCAGGCGTTATGGTAAATATGTCAGCGAGGGCCGCCCGCTTAACGCCTATGTGGAAGTAACTCTGAAAGATGATGAAAGGGGAGACCCCCTCATTACCGCAGATGCGTTAGAGATGCTTGGCATCCTGACTCATGCGGAATATCAGAGGCTGAAAGAGTTGACACAGACCATAGCCGGGATAATTAAAGCAAAGCTGGCCGAAAAGGAAATCGAACTGTATGACATTAAACTGGAGTTTGGCAGAACAGGCGATGAGATTGTCCTCATTGACGAAATTTCAGGAGGGAATATGCGTGCTTATAAAGACGGTACGTACCTCCCTCCGCTGGAACTGGAAAAGCTGGTTCTGTAGTCCTTGTAAGCGATTTAACCTGCTTTCTCTTGTGGGAGGCAGGTTTTTTACAAAAGGAGGCTCCCAGGCAGGGCAGCTAATTTGCCGCGCATTTATTATGCAGAATGCGGAAAAGGGAAAAATTATCCGCAAGAGAGGGAATCCGGTATCTTGTGACAAAACAAATCATATGACTTTAATGCAGCGGAGGTAGAAAAATGGCGGAAGAAATTACCGTGCTGGCAGAATGGGTGGAATTATTCCGCGGTTTTGGCAACTGGCAGCCTGTCATTGCCGCCGTGGCTATCTTTCTCTTTTTTGTTTTGGCGCGTGGTATTTTTACCGGACTGCTGTTCAGTATCATTCTTGGTTTTTCACATAAAACAAAAACAGAATTGGACAACAATATTTTGCTCGCTTTCCGGGAACCGCTGAAATCACTGATACTGCTGATTGGCATTTATTTCGCCCTCCTGGTTCTTCCCTTGGCCGACCGGTTTTATCTGATCCTGAAACCCATTTACCGGACACTGTTGGTTTGTTTTGTGGCACAGGGTTTCTATAATCTGGCTGACAGCAAAAACTTTG